>CAWCWQ010000018.1:0-46914 GCA_963799145.1 uncultured Acidobacteriaceae bacterium
TAGAAACAGCAGTTGCCTAACAAAAGAGCGCCGGTTTCGAGGCGTTTTCGGGGTCGATGGGGGATGATTCTGGCCACGATATAGTCGAGCAGGGTCTTCCATCTGTCCACCGCCGGCGACTGCTCCGCAACTCGTCTCACATGGCTAAGAGCCGTTCGGATATTGGCGATCATCTCCATAAGGGTGGTCCGGGCGGCGTGCATCGGCGTCAGATACAGCGTCGTTTGCCCGGCGTGCTGGGTGGCCCGGCCCACCGAGGCCAACAGCAGCGCCCGGCTGGTGATGGCCTCCATCCTGGCTTCTGGCTTGGCGGCGCGACAGTACCAGCTCCACCAGTTGTAAATCAGCGCCACGGCGCGAGCACTGGTCTGGCAGCGTTCGATGTCCTGCGTCGTAAAGCCGCCCCAGCCCCACTGGTTCTTCAACTCGTCAAAGCCGTTTTCCGCGTCGGCGCGGTCGCGATATAACTGCGCCATCGACTCCAGCGCATAACTGCTATTGGTCACCAGTACCGCATACTCCCATAACTCCACATCCACGTTGGGAAGCAGTAACTCCATCTGGCCTTCGGCGGTCTTGCTTGTCAGCGCCACGTCGGACTTGGCCGCCCGGCGCAGGATCACTACCCGCCGCGACTTATCCCACCCGGCTAGCTTCAAGTTATCTTCGACAGCGCTCCATCCTTGGTCGCTGGGGCCGGGTGTCGTCCAGTCCTTGCGGGCAAACTGGCGCCGCAGCAGCTTCTTGACGCCGCCGGTCTGGCGCAGTTTGAAAAGATAAGGCTGGTTACGCTTCTCCAGCTCGTCAATAAACGGCTCATTGCCGAATCCGCAGTCGCCACGCACCAATGCTGGTAGTTGCTCCTGACTCAAGCTATCCAGAATGTCGCTCAATCCAGGACGCGCATGAGCCGCCGAGTGCTCTTTGCCAGGGCTGACGACTACATCGAGAACCATCCGCAAAGGACTTACAAAGTAAGTATGCAAAGCGTGACTGGGACGGCCCGGCTTGTGCGGGTTGTAACTTACATCCGCGCCGCTCTGCTTGCCAAACAGCGTCTTGATGGTGGTGTCGATGTCCAGTATCCAAGGCGTGCTCAGAGCCGCCTCGACGCTGGCGAGAAGTTGCGGGCGAAGCCAGTCCCGGCTCTCGGCCGCGCTCATCCGCCCCAAGGCCCTGCGCAGCGCGTCCTCGCTGACGATCTTGCTCATGCCAAGAAGCTGCGGACTGACGCCGTCGCCGCGCAGTCCGGTGATATGCGCATAGCGATGATGACCGGCAAGAATCGATAGGAACCAGGTGCCCAGGATGTCCCGCTTCTGAGAGGCGTTGCCGCTGCTGTAGGTCAGCGGGCAGCTCGCCACCCAGGACTCGTAGACCCCAGCGGTAGCCAGAAACTCGGCGAAGAAGGCCAATTGAGCGTTGGGCGTGGCGCTGGCTTGGTAATCCCAGCGAATATGGATACGGCCCCCTGGCGTCTCGACTGAAAATGACTCCAACTCGGAACGATAGACAGAAATCTCTGCCTTCGGCGACTCACCCATCGGGTGACACCCCCATGATTAGAAAAGCCGCTACCAGTCTATCGTTTCAGACGATTCCGGCGATTCAACTGCCGTTTCTAGGATCAATGCTCTCAAGCGCATCGCCGCCGCACGCAGCGATACCGATGCCGCGCGGCGCATGCAACAGGCAAAGGCCACGCTCTTCGATCAACTCCGGCTCAATGCCTGAACCCGCCTCTGCCACCTGCCTGCGGCCCGCGCGCGCGTCGGATAGGACCCTTGCCGATTCGCGCGAGGGGAGGGTGGGCGCGCTCGATCGGCAACCCATCCGACGCGCGCGCTAACATGAATTCAATCGCAAAACGAAAGGAAACCCCACTTCGCTAACCCTTCGCTTCCTTCAGGCTCATCCTTCGATTGGAAAAGACTGCCGCAACCAACCGAAGCGACGAGCCTTGCGCCAGCAAAGTAAGATGCTCCCTATTGCCGACTGAAGGAGTTGCGATGAACGTCTTTGTTTCGAAATTCTGCCGCCGGCTGGCTTTGCCAGCGCTCATTCTAACCCTTCTGACAGCCCTCCACGCGCAGGAGCGATGGACCGAGGCACAGGCCAACGCATGGTATAGCCAGCAACCGTGGCCGGTGGGCGCCAACTTCCTGCCATCCACAGCAATCAACGAGCTTGAAATGTGGCAGGCCGAGAGCTTCGATCCCGCCACCATCGACCGCGAGCTGGGCTGGGCCGAAGGCATTGGGATGAACACCATGCGGGTCTTCCTGCACAACCTTGTCTGGGAGCAGGATCCCCATGGCTTCGAGCGGCGCATCGATGCCTTCCTGGCCATCGCTGCCCGTCACCACATCCGGCCAGTCTTCGTGCTTTTGGACTCCTGCTGGGACCCGCGCCCCAAACTCGGCCCCCAGCATCCGCCGATTCCCGGCGTCCATAACTCCGGCTGGGTGCAGGCGCCGGGCGCCGAGATTCTCTCCGACCCCGCGCAGTACCGGCGCCTGGAACACTACGTCAAGGGCGTGGTGGGCGCTTTTGCCAGCGATCCACGCATCTTGGCCTGGGACCTGTGGAACGAGCCGGACAACGGCAACGACGACTCCTACGCCAAAGGCGACCCCAAGAACAAGAACGAGATCGTTCTGGAACTCTTGCCGCAGGTTTTTGACTGGGCTCGCTCCGCCAACCCCACACAGCCCCTGACCAGCGGCCTCTGGCAAGGCGACTGGACCTCACTGGCCACCATGCCGCCCTTGGCCCGCATCCAGGTCGAGCAGTCCGACATCATCAGCTTCCACAATTACGGCTGGCCCGAGGACTTCGAGGAGCATGTCAAGCTGCTTGAACAGTTCCACCGCCCGTTGATCTGCACCGAGTACATGGCTCGCGGAGCCGGCAGCACCTTCGACACCGTCCTTCCTATCGCCCGCCTGCGAGACGTGGGGGCCATCAACTGGGGCCTGGTCGCCGGCAAGAGCCAGACTTACCTGCCCTGGGACTCCTGGCAGCGGCCATACGTCACCGATCAGCCCACTATCTGGTTCCACGACGTCTTCCACCCCGATGGCACACCCTATCGGGAGCGCGAGGTGGAGATCATCCGCAACCTGACGAACGAAAAATAGGCGATCCGAGGGCGTTCCCTGTCAGTCCAGGAGATTCTCGCCCCCCGCAATAAGCGCCGGAATTCCATCCACGACCGGATAGGCGCGGCTACAGGCGGTGCAAACCAGGCTTCCCTCATCAAGGCGCAGATCGCCCAGGCCGGCCGCATGGCCGGCCGGTCCACCACCGACGATAGTGGGGAACGGGGTTCTGGCCTCGCAACCCTGCGCCCTGTTCAATACGAAAGGTAAGGAGTACACTGAAGAAGGTAAGGAGCGACCAACCATGTCTGCGACGGCGAAACGAGTACCGGTACCGTCTTTCCGTGCCAAAGTCACAAGCAAGGGTCAGATCACCGTTCCGGTGGAAATTCGCAAATCCCTGGGCGTGAAGACCGGCGACCACCTGCGCTTTGAACAGCAGGAGGGCGGAATCCGCCTTGTGCGCGACGCCGACGAGAACGTCTTCGAGAAATGGCGGGGAATTGGCGTCCCTGGGATGGCCCCAGGCCGGGAAGGCCTAAGGGCCTATATGCGTGAACTCAGAGGCTACGATGAGTACGATGACAGTCTCGCTTGATACCAACGTTGTGATCGCGCTGCTCAATCAGGAGCAAGGCCTCAACGAGAGCGCGCGGGATGCGATCGAGCGTTCCAGAAGATCGAGCAGGCTGGTGGTTTCAGGCCCGGTTTACGCGGAATTGCTGGGCCTTCCCGCAAGAACACAGCCCGCTCTCGATGCGTTCTTCAGCCTCGGAGGGATCGAAGTGGATTGGCGCTTTGAAGAGGATGTATGGCGCGCGGCTGGAGTCGCCTTTCAAGGCTATGTCCAGCGGAGAGTGGCAGGTACAGGGTTGTTGCCCCGCCGTATTCTTGCGGACTTCCTGATAGGAGCGCACGCCTCGGTTCGCGGTTATACGTTACTCACTTTGGACCGGAGACTCTATGAAGCTTCCTTCCCAGAAATTCGCATCGAGTCATTTTGAGGAATTGTCTTCTTGATGTCCAGGTCCCCAATGCCGCCATCGGCTTCACGCTGATGATCGTGTTGCCGTTTCATCACCGGCGATGACGGATTGCAGGCTACTCAATCGGTTGTGAATCTTGCTTGAGCCACGCGGCCGACTGGCGAAACCAAGCTTTGAGATTGGTAGAAAGATGGTTGGCCCATTCGGGCTGGCTTTCGCCACGCTCCTTGGCGAAGCGGGCCAGCGCATATCCAAAGGCTACCTCGGGCAAGTAACCAAGCCTGCTCATCGACCACCCTTCGCTGCGATCATTCTGATACTTGATGAAGCGGCGAGAAGCGTTGGCGGTGAAGACGCCCAACCCGAGATAGACAGTCACCAGATCTGTCATTGGCTCCATATCCTCTTCATCGCGCCGCAAATGGCCACGGTCAAGTAAGATCACATGGCCCAATTCGTGGGCCAGCGTGGCCACAACGCTGAGAGGATCTTTCGATAACGAACGCCGAATAGCGACAAGGGGGCGTTCTTCCTCATCGCTGCTGCCAAAGTGAAGGCCTGCTGGGCCCTCCGGTTTGTAATGGTACTCTGGCAGCATCTCAATTAATTCGCTGGTATCGGGGATGATTGTGAGCTCAACCTTATTGGGGTCTACGCACATATAGCCGCAAACGCGGCGAAAGAGCGCCTCCAGAGCGCCTTCTGTTCCATCCCATGGATCGGGAAAGTGCTCGTCGCAGGGCAGAATGACCGCAGCGTTATGCATCCGGCTCCAGCCCAATATCCTGCTCAGACGACGAAATCCTTCGTCCACCCACAGGCGCTCTTCTTCTGTGACAGGCAGCTTCGGGCGGAGGCCAAACATGGTCTTCATTCTATCGGATAGTGAGAAAAGGAGAACCTAGCACCCAGAACTAGCAGGGAAAAGCAAGTTGCCGCAATCAGCTCTGGGGAATCTGCTCGCGCCCTGCAATCAGCGCCGGAATACCGTCCACAACCGGATAGGCGCGGCCACAGCCTGCGCAAACCAGGCGTGCCTCTTCAAGACGCAGATCGCCGAGGCATCCCAGGCACGCCAGCAGGTCTACCACGGATGGGTCGAAGGCGCGGGAGAGGCTGGAATCCGCCGCTATCGGAACAGGCTTATTGGATGGTTGCATCGGGGCTGGCTGGCGGTTCGGCGGAGGGGCTTGGGCTGGCCGCAGGGCTGACACGCACGGGACGGCTGGCAAACTCGGCTTCAATACGCTGGTTGGTGCCTGCCTTGGCGAACTCGTATGCCACGCGAATGCCGTTGAAGATGGCCCGGTCGTTCGAAGAGCCGTGGCCAATGATGCACACTCCGCGCACGCCCAGCAGAATCGCCCCGCCATATTCTGTATAGTCCAGCCGGCGGCGGAAGTCGTTGAAGGCCCGCCGCGATAGGAGCGCACCAACCTGTGCGGTGACGGTGCGGGTGAGCGACTCGCGCAGCACGTCGCGCACAAACCGGCCCACGCCCTCGCTGGTCTTCAGGGCTACATTGCCCACAAAGCCATCGCAGACAATCACATCCGCGCGGCCGCTGAAGATGTCGCGGCCCTCCACGTTGCCAATGAAGTTGACGGGCAGCGCCTTGAGCAGCGGATAGGCCTCATGGGTAAGTTCGTTGCCCTTGGTCTCTTCTTCGCCGATCGACAGCAAGCCGACGCGCGGCGAGTCGATCTTGAGCACGGTGCGGGCATACATCTCGCCCATCACCGCAAACTGCGCCAGATTCTGCGGCTTGCAGTCCACGTTTGCGCCCACATCCAGCAGCACGCACGGGTTGCCTTTGGAGCTTGGCATCGGCGTCGCCAGGGCGGGCCGGTCGACGCCGGGCATCGCGCCCAGCACCATCTTGGCTGTGGCCATGGCCGCGCCGGTGTTGCCGGCGGTCACAAAGCCGGCCGCCTTGCCTTCATGCACCAGCTTCAACCCCACGCGCAGCGAGCTGTCCTTCTTGGTCCGTACCGCATGGGCCGCCTTCTCCTCCATGCCGATGCGCTCCGAGGCGTGGTGGATGACGATGGGCAGATCTTCATTTTCGAGGTGCTCGTCCAGAACGTCGCGAAGCTCGCCTTCGGGCCCAATCAGATGGACCCGCACAGGCAGCGCGCGGCAGGCGAGAATCGCCCCGCGAATCTCCGCCTCCGGTGCCTTGTCGGTGCCTACGGCATCAAGCGCAATATCGATGAGCATGGAGGCTTAGCTTACTTGACAGCTTCTTTCACGTCAAGAACCGCGCGGCCCTTGTACGCGCCGCACTTGGCGCAGGCGCGGTGGGGCAGCTTCTTCTCGTGGCAGTTGGGGCACTCGGAGACTCCCACGGCGGTCAGAAAGTCGTGGGAGCGGCGGTTAGCGGTGCGGCGCGTCGAATGGCGCCTCTTCGGATTGGGCATGACGAGAATTCCTTTCGTGTCTCCGCCCGCTTCATCCCGGCTCCAGGCCGCACGCGGTCCTGGCTGCCTTCCGGCATTTGGCAGAGCACCCTTAATTGATCCAGAAAGCCACTGGGGGCTTGCTTCTCAGGACTTGATCCGGCCGCGGAGTCCAGCCAGCGCTTCCCAGCGGGGGTCGCTTGGTCCCTCTTCGCAGTTGCACGGCTGGCTGTTGCGGTTCTCACCGCAGCGCGGGCAAAGTCCCTTGCAGTCCGGCTTGCACAGCGTTCTGACCGGCAGGGACAAAAGCACCTGCTCGCGCAGCACATCCGCAAGCGACAGACTGTCCTTTTGATAATAACCGATTTCCGTTTCCGGCGCTGTAATCGACCTCTCCGTGGCTTCGGAATCGGCTGCCGCGGGGCGGAAGATCAGGTCGAACTCGGCCCCCAGCGGAATCTCCACCGGCTCAACGCAGCGGGCGCATGGCACCTGGAATCTGCCCGCAAAGCTGCCCCGGAGCCGGATGTCGGCCACAATGTCCCTGGGCCCGCGATGCTCGTGCAGCACCTCGGCCCGCCCCTCCGCAGCCAGTTGCCCGGCCTGCTCGGCCTCTTCGCCGAAATCCACCGTTCCCGGAGCCATCTCCACGTCGAAATCGATCGGCTCCCGCTCCAGTTCGCTGACCCTGAATTCCATGCTTTGAGCCTACGGCGCGGACGCCGGGCCGTCAATGCGCTACCACCCTCAGCATTTAATGACCACCAGGGAACCTCTCTGTTGCCGTCATGTCAAAGGGTCGCCGTCGCTCTGTTATCATCCCGCCATGCCACTTTCCTGGAATGAAATCCGTCACCGCGCCATCGCTTTCTCAAAGGAATGGGCAGGTGCGAAGAGCGAAAGCGCGGAGAAGCAAACTTTTTGGAACGAATTCTTTGATGTCTTTGGAGTGCGACTCCGCGTTGTTGCTTCTTTCGAGGAGCCTGTAAAGAAGATTTCTGGAAAGTACGGTTACATCGATCTGTTCTGGCCCGGAACCGTGCTTATCGAGCACAAGAGCCTTGGTGAAGATCTTGGCAAGGCGAAGTCGCAGGCGTTCCAGTACATTCAGGACCTTGTAAACCAGGGGCGGATGGACGAGGTGCCGCGTTATGTCATGGTCTCGGACTTCGCCCGCATAGCTCTGCACGATCTGGAACCGGAGGAGCAGTTCGATCTACCCATATTCCGTGGTCTGCGCGTGCACACCGTTGAAGTGCCGCTTTCCCAGTTTCACGAATACATCCACGCTTTCGCGTTTATTCCCGGCTACAAGCAGCACAAGTTCGAGGAGCAGGACCCGATCAATATCGAGGCTGTCGAGATCATGGGCCGGCTCCATGACACACTCGCCGCCGGGGGCTACACTGGGCATCGGCTTGAACGGTTTCTTGTCCGCATCCTCTTCTGTCTCTTTGCCGATGACACCGGTATTTTCGAACGCGAATCCTTCCGGCTCTATCTGGAAAGCCGCACAGCGAAAGACGGCTCGGACCTTGGGCTGCACCTCGCACGGCTCTTCGATGTTCTCAATACTCCGCCCGGAAAACGCCAGGCCAACCTCGACGAAACTCTCGCCGCTTTTCCTTACGTGAATGGAGAGCTTTTCGGCGAGAACCTCGGATTCGCTGATTTCAATGCCGACATGCGCAATGCGCTCCTCGGATGCGCCCATTTCGACTGGTCGCGTATTTCGCCTGCTATTTTTGGCTCGCTTTTTCAGTCGCTCTTTCGGGAAGAGACTCAGAAAAAAGAGCGGCGGCAGATCGGTGCCCACTATACCAGCGAGCGCGACATTCTCAAGGTGATCCGTTCGTTGTTTCTTGATGATCTCCGGGCCGAGTTTATCCGGATAAAAGGCAGTAAGGCCGAACTCAAGCGCTTTCACGAGAAGCTGTCCGCGCTCCGCTTTCTCGATCCTGCCTGCGGCTGCGGGAACTTCCTCGTCGTTACCTATCGTGAGCTGCGGCTTCTCGAAATCGAAATTCTCAAGATACTGTTTCCGTCCGGTTTTCAGGAACTTGACATCCAACGCCTCTCTCTCGTCAACGTGGATGCCTTCTACGGAATCGAAATCAGCGAATGGCCTGCGCGAATTGCCGAAGTTGCCATGTGGCTGATGGACCACCAGATGAATATCCGCCTCTCCGAGGAGTTTGGGCAATACTTTGTCAGACTTCCCCTGAAGAAATCGCCGACGATTGTCTGCGACAACGCATTGCGTATCAATTGGCAGGACATCCTTCCACCGTCGCGCTGTAGTTATATCCTCGGCAATCCACCATTTGTTGGCAAGAAAGCCAGAAACGCGCAGCAGCTGGCAGACATGCAGATCGTATTCGGGACCATCAAGGGAACCGGCGTCCTTGATTACGTATGTTGTTGGTATCTGCGTGCGGCACAGTACATCCGTGAGACAAGAATCACGGTAGGCTTTGTTTCGACAAACTCCATCACCCAAGGCGAGCAGCCGGGTGCCCTATGGCCAATGTTGTTTCGCCAGTTCGGAGCGAAGATACATTTCGCTCATCGAACCTTTGCATGGGAAAGCGAGGCGCGCGGCAAAGCGCATGTCCATGTGGTCATAATCGGGTTTGGGGCCTTCGATATTCGCGACAAAAAGATATACGAATACGAGGGAAAGGGCGGGAATGTACTCGTTAGCCGACCCGCTAATATCAGCCCTTACCTGGCAGAAGGAAAGGACAGGGCCTTGCAGACGCGCGGCACTCCGCTGAGCGACGTGCCGGAGATGCGGTTTGGAAGTATGCCAAATGACGGCGGCAATTTGCTCCTCACAGACGAGGAAAAGAACCAGTTGCTGAGAGAAACTCCTGAAGCGCGTTCTTTGGTCCGGCCCCTGCTGAGCGCGGATGAATATTTGAATGGAAGGAGCCGCTGGTGTCTGTGGCTCGATGGCGTTTCGCCTCAAGCAGTTCGTGGAATTCCCGAGGTTTATCGTCGCGTAAAGGAGGTTCGCGTCTATCGCGAAGCCAGCAAGAGGGAAACGACAATCAAGCTGGCAGTCCAGCCATCGCTATTTGGGGAGAATAGGCAGCCCACTACAAAGTACGTCCTGGTGCCGCGCGTCAGCTCGGAGACCCGCAAATACATTCCCATGAGCTTTTTCACGCCGCGATATATCGTGAGCGACACCTGCCTCTGCGTGCCCGACGCAACACTTTACCACTTTGGCGTTCTGTCCTCCGCCATGCACATGGCTTGGGTTCGGCAGGTTTGCGGACGGCTAAAGTCGGACTTCCGATACTCCGCCATGCTTGTCTATAACAATTATCCGTGGCCCGAGCTGCCTGCAGTGAAACAACATTCGGCGGTTGAGTCCGCCGCGCAAAGGGTTCTGGACGCCCGAAAGGAATTCCAGGATTCAACACTAGCGGATCTTTACGATCCAATAGCTACGCCGCCTGTTCTGCTCAAAGCGCATGCTGCGCTTGACCGGGCGGTTGACCTTTGCTACCGGTCGCAACCCTTCGAAAGCGATCGCCGGCGGGTCGAATTTCTCTTCGTTCTATATGAAAAACTGTCTGCGCCTTTGAATTTTCCCGCAAAAAAGAGACGGGAAAAAACGTAGGCTATGTTTCCGGAGACCCCTCCCGTGTACCCTACAGATTGAGGCACTTCTCATGCGCGCGGGCAGGCAGTTGCGGATCAATTACTACGTGGAGCCGGATGCTGAAGCGCTGGCTCGCCGTGCGGCGCAGTATCTGGTCGAGATGGCCGGCGAGGCGGTGGCATACAGCGGGGGTGCGCGCATCGCCATCAGCGGCGGCTCCACGCCCAAGGCCGCCTTCGAGCTGCTGGCCGACCGCGATCAGCCGTGGCGCGCCCGCATGCTGTGGGACAGGCTCGATCTCTACTGGGTGGACGAGCGGGCCGTTCCTCCCGGCGACGCAGAGAGCAACTATCGCATGACCCGCGAGGCGCTGCTCGATCATGTGCCGCTCCACCCCGGGCAGATTCACCGCATCGAGGGCGAGCTCAATCCCGAGGAAGCCGCCGTCCGCTACGAATCGGAGCTGCGCTCGGGCTTCCGCCTGGAGGGCGCAGAACTTCCCCGCTTCGACCTCGTTGCCCTGGGCATGGGCGCCGACGGCCACACTGCTTCGCTATTCCCAGGCACCGCCGCTCTCAAGGAGACTGGCCGGCTGGCCACCGCTAACTTTGTGCCGCAAAAAGACGGCTGGCGCATCACCCTCACCTGGCCGCTGATCAACTACGCCAGCTCGGTCTTCTTCCTCATTTCGGGGGCGGACAAGGCCGCGGTTTTGAGCGAAGTCCTGACCGGACCGTACGATCCCGAGCGGCTGCCCAGCCAGTTGATTTGGCCCTCAAGCGGTATACTAACCTTGATTCTGGACAAGGCGGCAGCTGCACATTTACCCGCAACAGACGCGGAGGGCTGCGGATTTCTGGAGAGGGAACGATGATTCTGGCGGGCGATGTAGGCGGCACCAAGGTCGATCTGGCGCTGTACGACTTTACCAATGGAAAGCTCAATTACGCCCGCGATAAGATCTACCGGGCCAGGGATTACTCCGGCCTGGAATCGATCGTGAAGGAATTTCTGGCGGCGGACAAAGTTACAGCGGCTTGTTTCGGCGTGCCGGGACCGGTACGCGACGGCCGCTTGCGGCTCACCAATCTGCCCTGGACGCTGGACAGCCGCGAACTGTCGGCCAGCCTGGGCATCCAGCACGTCTTCCTCATCAACGATCTCGAGGCCAACGGATACGGCGTGGCCGAGCTGGCAGACGGCCAGATCTACACTCTCAATGAGGGCGACACCAGCCAGATCGGCAACCGCGCCCTGCTCGCCGCCGGAACCGGCCTGGGCGAGTGCTTCCTGGTTTGGAACGGGCACCGGCACACGCCCTACCCCTCCGAGGGAGGCCACGCCGACTACGCGCCGCGCAACGAGGACGAGATCGACCTGCTGCGCTTTCTCAAGCAGAAGTACAACGGGCGCATCAGTACCGAGCGCGTCGTCAGCGGCCAGGGCCTGACCAACATCTACGAGTTCCTGCGCGAGGTGAGGGGCATGGACGAGCCGGCCTGGCTGGCCGAACGAATGGCCGTTGAAGACCCCAACGCCGTCATTACCGAGCTGGCGCTCGCCGCCAAGAGCGAAATCTGCGAGAAGGCGATGGACATGTTCGTCTCTGCCTACGGCGCGGAGGCCGGCAACCTGGCTCTAAAGATTCTCTCTGCGGGCGGCCTCTACGTGGGCGGCGGCATCGCGCCTCGCATCATCGAGAAGCTCAAGGACGGAACTTTCATGAAGGCCTTCACAGACAAGGGCCGGATGAGCCAGTTGCTCGTGAACATGCCGGTGCGCATCATTCTCGAGAGCCGCGCCGCGCTGCTGGGCGCCGCCGCCTACGCCGAATCCAAGGCCGCCGAACTCAGCGGCATCTCGCCTCGCGCCGCCTCGGTGAAATTTTAGCCGGTCGATTGAGATGAAGGAGTCGGGGTCAACCGAAACAGGATTGCCCTCGTCTCGGATTTACAAATTCTCCCGGCTATGGGCCAATTGTATAGATCACATTGATGGTTGTCTCCACTTCCGCCGGCTCTCCGCCGAGCAGATAGGGCCTGTATTCCCAATGGGAAACCGACCATAAGGCCGATGCGGCGAGCGAAGGCCAAGGGGCGGAAACCACGCGCAAATCGTGGATGCCCCCATCCAAACCGATTGTTGCTTGTAGAACCACCGTGCCTGAAACACGAGCGTCCCTTGCGTCTCGAGGATAGGCGGGCGCCTCCTTCTTGGTGAGCAAGCCCACCGCAACGTCAGCCGCAAGATTCACCTTCTTCACATCCGAGACGGCAACCTCCGGCGAGGGCGTAACCGCCGGATCGGAAAGAGTTATCCCGTCAATTCGGTCTACTGTGGCGGAGAGTATTTTGCGCTCTCCCTCAAAGAACAGAATTTCGCGCGCCAGGTACTTGTCCTGTACCTTGACAATGTGATCGTACTCCGTTGTCACAGTTCCAAAGGAATAGCTCATTCTCAAAACTGGCAGTTGCGGATCAAAACAATACGTGGGAAACAAACCCAATGGCACGATTTGTATTTGCCCGTGCAGCGGCATCAGCGGAATCACCATGATGCATGGGAACTTGATGCCGGCCAAGGACACTGTCTCGCGGTCGAGGCGGATTTTGGTCGGGTCAAGATCGCTGTCGCTTGGCAGCGGAGAGAGCAATGCGGCTTGCAGCTTGTATTCGAAGAAATTGAGACGCTCCCCAGTAGCCTGATACGCATGTTTGCCGTCTGCCGTGTGCCAGTCCGTTTGAACTGCGCCCGCCCGCGTCCAGGTGCTGCGATACACCTGCGGCGAGGCCCACCAGTATTCATACGTCCCCGGCTCCGACGGCTTTCCCCTTCTCGTCGTAAAGCTGGTAGGTAGCCTTCAAATGCCACGGCTTTAACTCTGGCGACGTGAAGTCATAGAACGGCGCGGCGGCCGCGAAGACTTCGCGAGGGTCTTTTGGCAGTCCCGGTCCGGCGCTGGCGGGCGCTTGAGCGAATCCCGGCAGCGCAGCCGCCAGATACAGAGTACAAAAACAGAGCGAACGCAAGGTGGCGATAGGGTAACACCGCAACCTGTCAATGCGATCTTGCCGGATGCTCCGGGCCTCGGCTTCGAGACCCCGGGGAAGGAAGAATGCCCACACCCGCAGGTTCTACCGCCGCATCGCCGAACCCAGAGTCCCAATCGTCCCGTGATAGAAGTACTGCCCCAGCCCCACCGTAAACAGCCAGCAGCCGTAGAGAGCGTGCTCGAAGCTCGAGGCCGCCAGCGAGCCGGTATCCGCATAGCGGGCGGCAAACAGGAGTCCGCCGGCAAAGGTGAGCGCTACGGCCAGCCAGTTGCGGAAGATGACATGCAGGAATGCGAAGGCCGCCGCGCTGGCCACGATCATTGCCCATTTGCCTGGAAACAGCGCCGCATACCGCTCGAAGAAGAACGCCCGGTAAAGCAGTCCCTGGGGATAGACGGAGGCCACCGGATAGGCCGCCATCACCACCCCCCAGAGCCCCGGATGCTGGCGGACAAGGCTCCACTCCAGATCGGGAGTAAAGCGCCGCACCCCTACCCAGATCGCCAACGCAGCCAAGGCAAAGATGCCCAGAATCGCGCCCAGCCGGCCGGGCAACTGCCCCAAGTTCCAAAGCCGCGCGCGGTCGAATTGCGGATCGGCGAGCAACCGCCAGCCCGCATACCCCGCTACCACCCACAGCAGCGGCAGCGCCGGAATCCGCACCGGCGAAAACCGGTACCCCAGCGGCAAGGCCACGAAGAGCAGCAGAAACTCCAGACCAAGCGCAAAGCGGTTCATCGGGGGTCGTCCTCGCCTCTAGCTTACCTCAGGCGCGGGGCGACACACTGCGGCCCTGACCGCTCTCACAACGGTTCCCGGCCGATGGCGCGCGCTTTTTTCGGTCGCCATCCGGTCCAGCGTTTCCAGCGGCAGGCTAAGGAAGGGATGCACGCGATTGCGTATCCGATGGAGGGTCTGCGTGGAGTCTTCACATTCGTATAAGCGAATATATTAGGCGCAGTTATTGTTGTCGAACCGCTCAAGAGGAAAAGCCGTCAGGGCTTGTGAAGTACTCTGTGTGCATGAGTTGCGGAGACTTGCCGGCTTCGTTCTTGTTTAAGGTCAAGAGGACATCTCCCAACGGCGCTACATGGCTTAAGGAACTCCCCAGACTGCTCGATAGCTGCAAGCAAAGATGGCGGTTGGAGGTTGCGGGAGATCCTTTTCCACTCTCGTACAACTATGTCGTTCCCGTATCCTGCGCGACTGGCGAGAGCGCCGTCCTCAAGTTGGGAGTTCCGAATTCCGAGTTGAGTTCCGAAGCGAGGGCCTTGCGGGCCTATGGGGGACATGGTGCCGCGAGGCTGCTCGATTGCGATGAAGAGGTTGGAGCATTGCTCATGTCGCGCATCGCTCCCGGGCGCACGCTCGCCGGCCTTGGAGATGAGAAACGGGCCACCGGGATTGCAGCGGAAACAATGCTGAAACTCTGGCAGGCAAAGCCGGAGCCCGCGCAGTTTCGGAACCTGGAGGATTGGACAAGCGGACTGAGTAAGCTTCGAGCCCGCTTCTCGGGCGGGACGGGCCCGATCGATCCGGAGTTGGTGGATGCCGCCGAACGGTTGCGCGCCGAGATGCTGCCAAGCGGCTCGGACGCGGTGCTCCTGCATGGCGATCTCCACCACCTCAACATTCTTGAGGGCGCGGGAGGCGAATGGTTCGCAATCGACCCCAAGGGAGCGATGGCCGAGGCGGCGTACGAACCGGCCGTCTTTCTTCTCAATCCCGATCCGGCTACCTGCCTGGATCGGGAGCTTCAGAAGACCAGGATCGATATCTTCGCGGAGGCGCTTCACCTCGATCGAGAGCGAATCCTGGCATGGGCTTTCTTCCATTCCGTCCTCTCGGCGTGGTGGACCATCGAAAACGGAGGGCAGGTCCAGGAGAGCCACAACACCAAGGCGCGCCTGCTGCGTAATCTCTTGCGGTAGGCGGTGGATGCCCGCATGCAAGGGGAGGACAAAGGTGGTTGCAGCGCTTTGCCCCGCGCGAAACTCCATCGCTCTTCCCCGGCGCTCGGGTGCGGGCGATATTGATTTCATGGGCTATGGTCCCAAAGCGGTCAATCTGGCCAGCCTCTTTGCGGCTTTGGCCGACCCAATCCGCCTGCGCCTGCTCAACCTGATGGCCGGGCGCAACGATCGCCGCCGGCATGGAGTTATAACTCTCCGTCTTGCCGTTTGACCGCTTGCGCGCGAGGCACTGCGGGCAGCTCAGCTTTTGCGAACAGGAATACTCCGAGCCGTCGAGCGCCAGCAGGATCCGTCTGCCCGGCCGTTGAAAGGCCTTCAGGCCGTTGCGCTCGCGCAGTTGCTCGCGCGACCTGGCCGAAGCACGGCTGCAAGGCCTCCAGAGAGACCGGGTCGAGCATGGGACGGATAGAGTTGTCGTTCGGTATCTTCTTCATTCGAAAGAGTGTATTGCAATTGGATGTACCCTGCCCCCGCTCCGGGTGCCGCTGGTGAGCGAGGAACGGCTTGCTCGGCATGAAGAACAGCGAAAACGCCGAAAGCCCAATATCGGCCATCGAGCATTCCACATCCGCGCTGCGCCGAGCATCCTGAAAACCCCCGCAGGCCGTGCGCAACCTGCCCAAGAGCGACTCAAATACTTCCATGCCTCAACAAAGCACAGTTCAACGCTCAGGCAAAGAGCCGCATGGGTTCCAATCTTTATTTGGAACCGCTGGCAGTCAAGCTGTTCGATTGACGCGCGAAAGCCGGGGTTGCTACACTTGGGAGCGTAGCTTGCCGCGCGGATTCCAGCGGCGAGGTGCGGCCGCCCTTCAGCAAGCCGTTGCCTGCTGGGTGTTTCCCAAGGAGACCAGTCGCTTAGCACTCCAGCGCGACTAGCTGGAAGGACTGTCCCCTCGTGAAGACGATCCCATCGCAGGCAGAGGCCTCGAAAGCAGAGATGCGGTCTCATGGCTTCTCCGCAGGCGGCAATCGTTGAGCGGGAGCCACCCCCAGCGGCAGGCACGAGCCGTCGCGGGAGCAAGGAATTCCGGAGCCGCAGCGATGCCAAACGTCCTCAATCCCGAACCCGAGAGCATAACCCTGAACACCGAATTGGAAGCCCCCACGCTAGAACCTGCGACGGAGTTTGAGCAGCCGCCGTACGAATCCACGTCCAACACCGAGACCGACGAAGTTGCCGTAGCAGACGATGTATTGGCCGCGCTGGACGCCGATGCCGTAACCCAACCTGTAGCAGAGGCTCCGCCTGTGGCGGAAGCTGACGGACCCCCGGTGTCCGCGCCTGAACCCGTCGCTGAGGCGCCGGTTCACGAAGCGCATGGACCGGAGTCCGCCGACGATTTTTCAGCCGCTCTGGCGGCCTTTGAACGCGAGCAGGCTGCCGAGGCTGCCGCTGTTGAGGCCTACGGCGACAAGGTTGTCTCCGGCACGGTAATCAAGGCCACGGACAAGCACTTGGTGATCGATGTGGGCCTGAAGTCCGAGGGGCTGGTGCCTCTGGAGCAGGTTCTGGACCACACAGGAGCTGTGAGGTTCAACCCGGGCGACGTGATCGACGTGGTGATCGAGCGCGAGGAGCCCGAAGGCGGCTACCTGGTCAGCTTCGAGCGGGCGCAGCGTCTGCGCGTATGGGAAACGATCGAGAAAGCCGCGAACGACAAGTCGCCGCTGATGGGCACGGTGGTGAGCCGCGTCAAGGGCGGCCTGACCGTGGATATCGGGCTGAAGGCGTTTTTGCCCGGCTCGCAACTCGAGATTCGGCCGGTGCGGAATCTGGACGGGTATCTCGGCCAGCAGATCGCAGTCCGCGTCATCAAGCTGAACAAGAAGCGCGGCAATGTGGTGGTGAGCCGCAAGGAGATCCTGGAAGAAGAGCAGACGGCCAAGCGGTCTGGAACGCTGAGTCAGCTGGGCGAGGGCGCGGTGCTTACCGGCACTGTGAAGAACCTCACCGACTACGGCGCGTTTGTCGATCTGGGCGGCATCGACGGCCTGCTTCACATCACCGACATGAGCTGGGGCCGGCTCACTCATCCCCGCGACCTGGTCAACGTGGGCGATGAGATTCAGGTCAAGGTGCTCAAGTTCGACAAGGACAAGCAGCGCGTTTCCCTGGGCTTCAAGCAACTGACTCCCGACCCGTGGCTCGACGCATCGGAGCGTTATCCGGTGGGCGCGCACGTCCATGGGCGCGTGCTTTCTGTAACCGACTACGGCGCCTTTGTCGAGCTGGAGCAGGGCATTGAAGGGCTGGTTCACCTCTCGGAGATGACCTGGTCGAAGCGCCTCAAGCACCCATCCAAGCTGGTCAAGCCGGGCGATGAAGTGGAGACCGTGGTGCTGAGCGTCAATCCCGCCGATCGCCGCATCTCGCTGGGCATGAAGCAGCTTCTCGACAATCCCTGGGAAAACCTGACCGAGCGCTATCCGGCCGGGACGGTGGTCGAGGGCCGGGTGCGCAACCTCACCGAGTTCGGCGCATTCATCGAGATTGAAGACGGCATCGACGGACTGGTGCACGTCTCCAACCTGAGCTGGACCAAGCGCGTCAAGCATCCGTCTGAAGTGGTCAAGAAGGGCGAGAAGGTGAAGGCCGTCGTTCTCGGCGTCGAGCCGCAGAACCGCCGCCTTAGCCTGGGCATCAAGCAACTACAGCCCGACGTGTGGGAGAGCTTCTTCGCGGCTCACCGCGTGGGCGATGTGGTGCATGGCAAGGTTCTGCGCACGGCGCAGTTCGGCGCGTTTGTCGAGATCGCGGAGGGTGTGGAGGGGCTTTGCCACATCTCCGAGTCCGGCGACGAACCCGGCCAGCCGTCCAAGCTGGAAACCGGCCTGGAGCACGAATTCAAGATCATTAAGATCAACGTGGAAGAGAAGAAGGTGGGCCTGAGCCTGCGCGCAGTGGGCCACGAGGCTAGCCGCGCACAGGTCGAGCACTACAAGAAGGAGAGCCACAAGGCGCCCGTCTCCAGCTCGACCACCACCCTCGGCGATCTGATCCACTGGCGGAAGAGCGAGCGGTAACCGGCGCCTTCACCATTCGCAAACACACAGCGGCCGCCCTTCGGGGCGGCCGCTGTGCGTCAGAGGGTTAGCGGAGAGGGTCTAGAACGGATTCAGCTTGCCGAGGCCCTTCTTCTTCTTCTTCTTGCTGGAAGACTCGTCGCTCAGGTCGGCCTTGGGCTTCTTGGTCTTGGCGTCGGCCGCGGACGTCGCGGGAGTCGAGCCGGGCTTGATGTCGTTCACCTGGGCGGGGGCTTCGGCCGGCTTTTCAGCGGCCGGCAACACGGTGTTCGTCGGCCCGACAGGCTTGATGACGGCGTTGGGATCGGCGGCCTGAGCCGGGGGAGCGCTCACAATCTGGACGCCCACGCCGGTGCCGCCCGCGGGCGCTTCAAGCTGTAGCGGCGCAGCGGAGGGCTGGTCGCTGCGCGGGGGCTCGTTGATGCTGGTGGGCGTCACCGCGCCGATGGGCGGCGCAGCCGGCTTGCCGGCATTGACGGCGGCGTTGAAAAGGGCGACATTCTCCTTGGTGATATCCGGCGCCAGGGTCCGCTTGGGATCGTCCACGCTGGGTTCGCCCACATGGACTGCCTGCACCACCGTGGGGCCATGCTTGATGATGTCGAAGGTCTTGTCGGTAAAGCGCAAAGGCTGGCGGCTGCGCTCTTCGGCATCGCTCTCGGCAAGCGCATCCTGAGTAGGCTCGGGGACGGGGCGATTCATGGCCACCAGGCGGTCGCGGGCATCTTCGACGTGAGGGGCCATCGGATAACGGGTAATCACCTTGGCGTAGGCCGCCGCGGCCCGGTCCTGGTAGATCGCTGCGCAGCCGCTCCCGGATGGCGCCGGGCAGGCCGGGCGCAATCTGCACCGCGTGCGCCTCGCCGGCGTATGCATCGCCGATGCCCAGCAGCGCCTGGTCGCTCTTGGAGTAAAGCGGGAAGGTATCGACCACCGTCTGTAGCCGGGCGATGGCGGCGGTATAGTTGTCGCGGCTCTCGTAGTAGAGGCCTATCTGGGTTTCGCGCTCGGCCAGAACCTCCTGGGTCTCGCGCAGCTTCTGCTTGGCGCGGGGCACCAGCGTCGAGTCAGGGTACTGGTTAATCATGTTCCGGTACTCGCGCTCGGCGTTCTGAGCGTTGTTGTAATCGCGATCCGGCTTCTCCATCTGCTGGTAGTAGATGTCGCCCACCTTCATCTGCGCCTCGGCCGCCTCCGGAGCATTGGGGAAGAAGGTGATGAAGTCCTTGTACTCGGCCTCGGCCTGCATCAGGGCCGCGGAGCCGCCTTCCTTGAACCAACTGTCGCCCACGGCCAGCTTGGCCCGCATCCGGTACTCCGACTCGGGATAGGTGTTGAGCATGGTCTGAAGATCGAGCCGGGAGACGTCGTAACGGCCCTTCTTCATGGCGACCATGGCCTTGTCGAAGAGCTCCTTGTCGGGCTGCTTGGAGTTGACGCCGGCCAGCGGGTTGGCGCTCAAATCCACTTTCTTCTTGTGCGCTGTTTTCTTGTCTCTGGCTTCGGCCGGAACCCCGGCAAACACCACAACCGCCAAGGCCGCCGCGGCAATCTTCAACGTCAATCCAGACAACCGGTTCATATCCCCTCATTGCGGCGAAGGCCCGTAGACAAGCCATCCGCCATTCTACAAAACTCTGGAATCCTACTCTTCAGCCGCCTCGCGGGCCGCGGTCAGCAGGGCGCGCGCATCCCGCTCCGGGTGGCCGGCGCCGAAGACGGCGTTTCCCGCCACCAGCAGCTCCGCCCCTGCTTTGACGACCTGGGCCACCGTCTCGTGAGCCACGCCGCCGTCCACTTCGATTCTAAACGCCAGCCCCAGTTCCCGGCGCAGTTCAGCCAGCCGGCGAATCTTCTTGAGCGAAAAAGGAATAAACTCCTGCCCGCCGAAGCCCGGATTCACGCTCATGATCAGCACGTGATGAACCATAGGCAGAATGTCCAGCAGCAAATCGACCCGGGTAGCCGGATTCACCACCACCCCCGGCCGCATTCCGCGCTCGGCGATCAGCTCCAGGGAACGGTGCAAGTGTGTGCAAGCTTCGTAATGCACGCTTACCCAATTGGCCCCCGCATCGGCAAAGGCGGAGATATAGTCATTCGGGTTCTCGATCATAAGGTGGCAGTCGAGGGGCAGGCTGGTCACCTTGCGCAGGCTCTTCACTACCGGGGGCCCCAGCGTGATGTTAGGCACAAAGTGCCCGTCCATCACGTCCACGTGGATCACCGTGCCGCCGCCTCGCTCCGCCGCGGCGATCTCTTCCGCAAGATGGGCAAAATCCGCCGACAAAATGGATGGCAACAGCTCTACCATGGCGCTCTTCCCGAGGAATCTCCCTGCCCGGTAAGTGTATCAGCGGCGGGCGTCGCCAGTCTCCGATCGCATGCGATCGCGCAGGACAATCGCGCGACGATTGGAAGCCACGCTGTGTGCGGGCTTTGAAAGGGCACGGCTGAAGCCGTGCCCTCTAGGATCACCGAAAGCGTAAATCGTTGATTTCATTGCCAATCCATTGAAAACGCGCAGCTTAGACGCTTTCCGTCCTCTCCGCCGCCTCCGCCTTTTCCGCCCAATTCAGCCCTGTAGTGCCGTTTTGCATGACAACGGAGAAAGCGTATGACAACGACCGGATGTACCGAGGTACTGCCCGCCGCTGCCAGATTTGACTTCAGAGGGGCCTAGAACCTGCCCGACTCTACAGTCCTCATTGTAGAGGTTCAAGAGGCACCCCGCTCTTCAGGCCCCGTCTTCGGCGGCATCTTAACGACGTCCTGTGATCGCCTTGTCTTCGCCTTGCTGGGTAAGACGATCTTTGAGTTGCCGCCCCTAAGCCATTTTCCAAGTGCCAATGCTACGTCTTCTTGTTGCTGAAGACGCAAGCTACATTCCCACACGACGGCAACCCTCCAGCCGAGCCCCCTGAGATCAGAAATATTCTTGGCGTCTCTCTTGACGTTCTGATCGAACTTTGCCAACCAGAATTCCGTGTTCGTCGAAGGGGTCGTCGTCCACCAGCAACCTGAATGGCGATGCCAAAAACATCCATGAACCAGAATGACTGCCTTATACTTAGGGAACACAAGATCTGGTGTTCCAGGGAGATTGGTAACGTGTACTCGGTAGCGAAAGCCGACTGAGTGAAGCGCAGTGCGAATGACTCTTTCCGGTTTCGTGTTCTTGCCGCGAATGCCGGCCATCATTTGCGAGCGCGTCGCATTGTCCACTACGTCCGTCACCCGGAATCCTCTCCCCATTGGACACATGGGGATGCAATGTATTCTAGCGGGGGAACTACCCAAGCGACACTGAAATTCGGCGTTGTTGACCTGTTCGCTGGTCCTGGAGGACTGGCTGAGGGGTTTTCCGCTGTAACAGAACGGGACGGGAGTCTTCCCTTCGAAATTGCGCTTTCCGTGGAAAAGGAAAAGGCGGCGCATTCGACACTTCTCCTCAGGACATTCCTTCGCCAATTCGGGCGGAACTACCCAGAGGAATATTACACATTTCTCAGGCAAGGCACAGCAGAACCGAATTGGCAGGAACTTTACCCCGCCGAATGGAAAGCTGCGAGTCGAGAGGCCCTCCTCTTGGAATTGGGCCTTCCCGAGACGGATACGATTCTCAACGCCAGAATTCGCGAGATTCGAAAGAAGTACGGCAACAATACCATTCTTATCGGTGGTCCCCCCTGTCAGGCCTATTCTCTAGTTGGGCGAGCGCGGAATCGCGGGATTGCCAGTTACGTCCCGGAAGAGATCCAAAGCATACACTTTACCTGAAGTACATCAATATCCTCACGCAACTTCGTCCGGCGGCTTTCGTCATGGAAAACGTTAAGGGGATGCTCTCGTCTTCTCTGAACGAATCGCGCATCTTTGAACGAGTTCTTGCCGATCTTCGCAACGCTGGCGGTGGCTATCGACTTGTGGCACTCTCGCCCAGATACGGAGAACAGCCGAACCTGTTCGCAGGGAGCGTCGATCCAAGAAACTTCATCATCAGAGCCGAGGACTTTGGACTTCCGCAAGCTAGGCACAGGGTGATTGTTGTGGGCATCCGTCACGATTTACTTTCGGGGATTGATTCAGCGAACTTGGGCCAATTGATGACCCCGTGGAGTAGAAAGTCAAACGTGGAGGACGTACTAGACGGAATGCCGAAACTTCGGAGCGGAATCAGTCGAAATGACTCCCCGGCGGTATGGAAGCAAACAATGAAGGATGCCGCCGCCGCTGTTTGCAAGGCCGTTGCATTTTGGCCCGTACCTGAGAGGACGCTATTTCGTGCACGAGTTAACGAGTGCGCACAGCATCCGGAGAACCCGTCAAGGCCTTGGCCTCGCTCGGCGTCTAGACCTGCCAAGGTTGGGGCCAAATGCGCCGAAACCCTTGCAGGCTGGCTTCTGGACTCACGCCTCGGAGTTCTACCAAACAACGAAACAAGATCCCATATGCCTTCGGATTTTGCTCGATACCTGTTTGCATCTGCATATGCCGAATTGCTTGGTGTCTCCCCCAAGGCATGCGACTTCCCTGAATCGCTCACCCCCGACCACAAAAGCTGGGATTCCGGCAGTTTTGCAGACCGATTCAGGGTGCAACTCAAAGGGCAACCTTCCACTACCATCACGTGCCATATATCAAGGGACGGTCATTATTTTATCCATCCAGACCCAGAGCAGTGCCGATCATTGACGGCGAGAGAAGCTGCCCGGCTCCAAACGTTCCCGGACAATTACTTCTTCAAAGGCAACCGCACTCAGCAGTTCATTCAGATTGGGAATGCGGTTCCACCCTTCTTGGCAAAACAGATAGCAAGCGGGCTGTACACACTCGTAAAACGCTTTCTTGAGGACAAAGATGGTGCCACTTCCCGCGGAACTTATGCCGCGGGAGCAACAAGCTGTTGTGAATTTCGCGAAACAGTTGGGGTGAAATAGGTATAGCGAATTGATGTTCCGAATGCGAAGGTGATCGATGAAGACAATACCAGTGGTGCCAAGAGCTTCGATGCTGATCGAAAGCATGCGAGACATAGGCTAGGTGACGGGACTTACATCAAACAGTGACACATTGAGCAGTGTGCGAGTTGCAGGTGTGGTGCTGTAATCCCAACTGTCATCGTTGGTTACAAAGCCGAAGCTGGATGCGTCAACATCCCCGCGCTTCATCGAGGTCATCAAGTCACGTGCAGCCTGAGTATCGGGCGGGTCAATCTCATACCTCAAGCCCTTTGCGTCCACACTGAGGCGCAGCGTGCCTGACTTGGTGCGGCCAAGGACAGCATCAGAGTTGTGGTTCCAGAGTGCTCTTACATCGTCATTCAAGGTGCCGTCAAAGGCGTGAGGGTCAACCTTCTCGCGGAAGCCCATGTCTTCAGATAGGGAGTTGAAAACAGCGGCATAGCCTCTGATCCTGGGTGAATCTCCACCGTCAACGAGGACGGGCTGGCTAGTGTATCTACGTTCAATCTTGCTCACTGGTGATGACCTCTATTCTCGCCAATTGCTCTTTGGCTCGTGCTTCAGCAGTGTCCTCTTCAACCGCGTAGACGATGCACTTCGATAGCTTTCTGAATTCGGCGGCGGCGGTTGTCTTGCCGATCCTGGTCTCAAGCCCGGTGAGATATTTATCAATCGCCCGTTGCTCAGCAGGACAGGCCGTATTGCCGCTTCTAAAATATGCCCCGATTGCGTTACACACCGGAGTGAGCGTTTGCGTTATCGCTGCTGCGTCTTTCTTGCTGCGATTCTGGAGTCTGCTGTATGCGTCGTTAAACAGTGGCTCAAGCATCGACCGGGGTTGCTGCTTGACCGGAGGAGTGAGAGCTTGCTGGATGATGCTGGTCGCCTTTGCGGCTTGCACAGCCTCAGGGTCGTTGTTGTCGGCATCGGTCTTTTCATCCGGGCTGGTGTCGGTGGGATCGGTGTCCGTCTCTTCCGGCACTGAATCCTGCGCAGCATCGACGTAATTCAGCGGGCGAATATACACGTCACCGCCCTCGACTGGCACCATGCCCAACTGCTCACGAATATCGTTTGCTGATAGCCAGCCGCCCATTCTGCCCGCAGTCTGCTTGGCTGTGAGCGTCAGTGTATCTGCCGCCAGAAGTCCATCCAGATAATGACGGAGCGTGTACTGGTTAGCCGCGCGACCCATTGAGGGGAGCAGCTTATATTGAAACTCCTGCTGTATCTTCGTTAGCCAGGGCTGCAATGAGTACGAAAGGAACTCTCTGTTCTGTGCCTCGACTGTGCTCTTGAGAATCTTTTCCGTGCTGCCGACCATGTATCCCGGAACGCGCATAAAAGCAGCGATCTCATCACGGGTGTACTTTGCGGTTGTTGTGTACTCGGCCAATGCGTTCGGGTCAGTCTCGACCGGAACAATCTTGACCCCATTCGGGAGATTGGCAACTCGCCATGCGTTTGCGCCTGTGCTCAATGCCTCTACATCAAGCCGCATTTCGGTGAGTTCTTCGGGACTTAGGTCATGGTCAGCCTGTAAAAAGAAACTATTTCGCGCTCCATTGGCGTAGAAACGTGCTCCAAAACGAGCGGCTACAAGAGCCAGTCCAATGCACTGACGGGCTAGACGGGAGAAGGGAGTTCCCTGTAAACCGTCGAATGTGAACCCGACAATGTGAATCATGTCCTCAGACTTGATTATTTTCGGTAACCCATCGCCGGTGTCGGTTGTCTCAAAGTACAGAACCCCATTCTTACGAACTGGTTTAGTCTTCCAAGGATTCAGCGGCCAAAGGGCGACAGGCCGCGCTCCGCTTGAATCTCTCTCAATCTGTGCATACGCATTGCTCCAACCAATAGCGGCCGTCATCAAGGTTTGGAAAAACACCGTGGCTGACATCTGCGGGTTTGGGCGCTCGGTCAATAGGTAGTACAAATAGTGGTCAGGGGCCGGACGTTGACCACGGGGCATCTTCTCGTACACCCTCAGAGGCAATGAACCAATGGACTCGGATAGAATGCGAACGCACGTTAGATAAGTAGGAACTTCAAAACTGGTGCGTTCGTTTACGTTTTCGTTCGAGTCCGTGAAAACGCCCATGCCAAGAGCAGAGAGTCCAGCGGCGAGTGAGACCCCGGCTTGGTTGAGGTTCACGCCTGAGTCATCGCGCTTTTCGGGCGGGGGATTTAAGTTAAGGCTAATCAAATCATTCATTCATTCGCCGCCTAGAAAAACGTGATTCTCTGATACTTATGCGCCACGGGTGCGGGGGCTATGGCTTGAGATAAGGCAATAATCGTTGCAACAGGGCCGTCTATTTTTGATTCCGGCTTACCCTTGCGGGGAAATATATTGTCGTTAAAGTCCGTCTTAATCTCGACATTTGACATTTGCCAGTTCATGCACGGGTTGTTATCGTGGTGCATTGTCCCGTTCAGTATCCCGGAGTCCAGCCGCTTCATCGGCTCTGACAAGAACTTGACCTGCATCGGCACCTTAACCCGCATGATGCCTGTTCGTGATTCAAACTGCTGCGTTATGTCGGTTGCGCCCCATGGGTCGTAGCAGAGAGCCTTGACGTTGTACGTCTTAACATCTCTTAGCAGGTCTGCGGAGATTCGAGCGTAGTCAATCTCTGCCCCCTCTGTTGAAACCAAATACCCGTCATGCACCCACTTTTGGTAGTGCTGGCATGTTGGGTCTGAAGTTCTCGCTTCCGGCAGATAGAATCGGGGTACGATGTAGTAGTGGAACTTCCCATCCTGCAATTTGCGAAACACCTTGACCGCTGCTGCTATATCCACCGCTGAGGCAAGGTCAAGCCCGATGAAGCATTCACAACTCTTGAAAAACTCCTCAGTCAGAGGCTCTGTCACAGCGGCGGCTTGCCAATTAGTTGCATTCATCCAGGCGACCGATGCGGTCATCCATTGGTTCAAGTGCTTACAGCGGAAGATGTTTTGCTTCGCAGAGTTGCGTACTGCTTCCTGCTGGTCTAACAGCAACGCTTCCTCATCATTGCTGATGCCCAAGTTTGGATTGGCCATGACGAGAGCTTCACGGGTCGTCCAGTTAGTCTCAGGGTCAATCGTGTAGATAATGCCGAACAGCCTATCGTTTTGTACCGTACCGCCTAAAACTGCCTCAACTTCTCTTTGCTTCTCAAGGCAGGGGCTTTGAGTTGATACTCCAGCGGTTGATATTTCCAGCAGCAAAGAGTTCTTGCGTTTGTTGGCGCCTGTCTTAAAGCAGTCATACTGCACCGCATCGAGAGCTTCATGCCACTCATCCAAGATGGCACAGTAGACACTCGCCCCATCCTTGGGGTTACGGACTACAGGCTTGAAGCGTGACCGCGTAGAAGTCTGGTAAATGCTCTTTGCGGCAACCGTAATGCCATACCGCTTGGTTAGTTCCGGCTCCTGCTCAAGCATTGCCCTGGCGGGCCGGAATACCTCGTGTGCTTGGCCTTCAGATGCTGCTCCGCAATATACCTCGGCTCCGGGTTCCCCATCGAACCATGCCATCCAATTGCCTATGATGGCCGCTAATGGACTCTTGCCATTCCCGCGCGGAACCAAGATGAACGCTTCGCGGTATTTACGTATCCCATCTTCGTCACTGGACAGTGCCCAGTTCTCTGCTGGAATCAGGATCGCTTGTTGGCCAGGCGGAGGTTGGATAGTTCGGTGGCCATCTCGATCCAGCGGTCCATGAGCGTCTTCATGACCTCGTAGTTCTTCAGTTCCCGGCGGACGGTGTTGAGGTCTTCCTTGCGCACGAACTTCGAGCTGCTCTTTCCCTTGCGCGTAAAACTTATCTGATAATAGGGGCCGTGCTTCTCAGGCGGCGTGGCCTTGCACCGGCATCCGGGGGTGCCGCAGACGTTGTACTGGGTCGAGAGACTGCCTGGACGCAGATCGCCGAGCGCGGCCAGTTGCCCCTTCACCCTCTCGATTTGCCGGAGCAAGAGCTTTTCCCTGGAGATTGTCATTGATTAAAAGCATAACGCCAAGGATGCCGATTTGCGAGTCGTGTGACCGCTAGCACTGTACGGCTATCGGCTATCGTGCTTGCATCGATATTATGCCCCTCTGGATCGCCTGGTTCGATGCCGTGCGCGCTCTGCGTCCGGCCTGCAGAAGATTCCTTACCTTCCTCTGGACGATTCTGGTCCTGGTCGGCCTCTGCTGCCGCCCGGAGCGGGCCGGCGTCACCAGCCTGGTTCGCCTCTTCGGCTTCGGCAACCGAGGCTATCGGCGCTTCCTGCACCTGTTTCATAGCCGCGCCCTGGATCTTGACGCGCTCACCGCCTGCTGGGCGCGGCTGTGTTTGCGACTCTTCCAGCCCGTCGCCGTGGGTGAGCGGCTGGTTTGCCTGGCCGATGGCATCAAGGCTCCCAAAGAAGGCCGCAAGATGCCCGCCGTCAAGCTGCTCCATCAGCAGTCGGCAAGTAACTCGAAGCCGGACTACATCATGGGCCATAGCTTTCAGGCCGTCAGTTTACTGGTCCAGGGGCCTGGCCACGTCGCCGCCGTGCCGCTGGTCTCGCGCATTCACGAGGGGTTGATCTGGTCCAACCGGGACACGCGCACCCTGCTCGATAAGTTGGCCTTGCTGCTGTTTTCTCTGGCTGGCATCGTCGATCGCAAACTGCTGCTGGTCGCCGATGCCTACTACGCCTCGGGAAAGATGATCACGAAGTTACTCGGCCAGGGACATCAACTCGTCACCCGCGCCAAGT
Organism: uncultured Acidobacteriaceae bacterium; assembly: GCA_963799145.1. Classification (GTDB taxonomy): domain Bacteria; phylum Acidobacteriota; class Terriglobia; order Terriglobales; family Acidobacteriaceae; genus Telmatobacter. The sequence continues at coordinate 27,865 of CAWCWQ010000018.1, forward strand.
CGAACGCAGTGGCCTACTGGCCTGCGCAGGTGCCCGCGCGCCGTCGCCGCGGACGGCCAAGGCTCTACGGCGAAAAAGTGAAGCTCAAGGATCTGGCCCGCGACGAGAGCCGGTTTATCTGCGCTCCAAGCCCCGTCTACGGCGAGCAGAATGTTACGCTGCGCTATCGCGCCATCGATCTCCTGTGGCGGCCGGCGGGACGGCTGGTGCGCTTCGTCATAGTTTGTCATCCGATGCGCGGCACGATCTTCCTGCTGGCCACCGATCTGACTCTGGAGCCGCTTGAGATCGTCCTGCTCTATGGCTACCGCTTCAAAATCGAGCTAGGCTTCCGGCAAGCCGTGCATGTAGTAGGAAGTTACGCATACCACTTTTGGATGGCCGACATGAAACCGCGCCGCCGCGGACAGGGCGACCAGTATCTGCACCGAGAAAGCCAAACTTACCGCGACGCCGTCTGCCGCAAGATGAATGCATTTCACTTGCATGTGCAGTTGGGCTGCGTCGCGCAGGGGCTACTTCAGCACCTGGCATTGAATCACATGGCCGAGGTCTGGCGCCTTTTCCGCAGTTGGTTGCGCACCATGAATCCCGCGATGCCACCCTCGGAACTGGTCGTGGCCTGCGCGCTGCGCGCGACACTGCCGGAATTTCTCCAGGCTGCGGCGCTCCCGCACAAACTGAGAATTATTCTCCGCCGCTACACGGAGCACAACAACGCCTCGCAATCCAACAACTGCGCCGCGGAGATCGCCGCATGAGACAGAGGGAACTTAGCACTGACCAGTTCGTCAATAAAACCGAAGATATTGCAGAGGATGAATACTTGCCAATCCTCTAACTTGAAACGCTGCCCCTGTAGCTGACCTTTTTCATGCCGCATTAACTCCGCGACACGGCAGACCTCATTCGTAATATCTGGAACGAAGAACCAGCGACTCTCAGTGTTGCGGAGGTCAGTTAGGAAGCGTTTGCAAGCCTGTTTGACCTGCTTGCAAGATATAATCTGGCCGGTCGTCACCCGTTGGGCGTACAAAATTGCGCGTTCGTGAAATTGCAAATTCGTCATCTATCTCTTTTTGTGGCTCTGCTGACAAGCGCGTCCGGGATGATGGGCTGAGTCCAAGCTCCGCACCGAACTTTCTCATTTGATCAGCGGCGGTATTGATAATCCCTATAAGCGGGTTCTGCATCGGATAACCCGTCTTTGTTCCAACAACCAGGACTGACTTGCCCTTCGTCCGTCTCAGTTCGTTGAGTTCCTCAGTGGCCTGAGACCAGCGAGAGTAGGCATCGCAATAGCTGGCAAGCATTGCCCGGTCTACAGATGTGAGCAACCCGACTGCGACAAGCTCTCTGCTGATGCGCTTCCATTCACGCTTTGCGGCAGCATCAAGGCAGGATGGGCACGTCGGAATCCCGGATGGCTTCGGTTCGCTTTTATTGAGTTTCCGCTTTCCGGGATTGCCAGCGAGTTCCTTTTGCGCGGTCGGTTTTGGTTTACGTCCTGCTATCATTTCTCCCCCAGTCCGTCGCCGTCGAGACGCTCCACCTCGAAGCGCAGGTTGGTAGCGCCGAGTTGCGGCAGCTCTGGGCGGAAGAGTGGTGGCCTATCGAACGACGGCTCCCAAGTGGCGCAGTTCTCGTCCTGCGGAACCCTGACCGCGAGGCCGTGGTCCAGGTCGGCCAGCGTCTTCAGGAGCAGGCGAACTCCAAGCGGGGCAAGCTGCTCCCGCCAGAGGCTCTCCGACCGTTTCGCCTGGGCGCACGAAGACGTGTTGTTGGGCCGCAATCGGCCCTGCGTCGATGGTGTCGGTGAGCCAGTACACTGACCCGCCCGCGACCCTGTCGCCGCCGTGAATCGCCCAACGAACCGCATCACGGCCCCTGTGGAGCGGGAGCAGCGAGGGGTGGTAGCCAATGGCCCCGAACTTCGCCCGCGCCCGCGTCTTGCGCCCAATGAAATCGTGACTGTGGGCGGCAACGATGATGTCGGTGCCGGAGGGCAGCGAGTCGGCGCGAACCTCTGGCTGCCAAGGGATTCGGAGCCGTTCGGCGGTTGCCCGGACCCGGTCGAAGATCTGCGATCCGTCCGTTGCAAGGTGGCTGGCGAACGCTGGAGAGGACACGCCGAGAACTTTGTACTTCTTGGCGATGGCTTCGAGTACAGACGCTCCGAATTGTTTCTGACCGCATAGGAAGACGTTCATCAGGTTTGCTTCTGCTCCGGCGGTCCGTAGTAACGGAATCCCTGAATCGCCCGGAAGTGCCCTCCGAAGCCAGTCCCAGGCGCGATAAGATCGCTGCCTAACTTGTTGGCCGAGGCTACGATTGAGCGGGTCGATTTAATCTTGTTGCCGCCATAAAGAGATGCCGAAACCTGCGCCCACCTTGGATCGCGGCGAAGACTCGCACATAGACCTGGGTGGGAAGTATGAAAAATGGTGGTCAGCGGCTTGTTCCATTTGTTTTCGCCGCGACGCCACATCTCGCAGACGGCGTTCAGAAATCGAATCCCGACGCCTGCGCCTTGCCACTCAGGCATTACCACCAGCCTGGTTCCACGCGCTTCAAACTGACCGCGAGGAAGCGACTTGGTTGCCATTGCCAGGTGGCAGACTGGCTCCCCATCAACAGTGCCAACAAAGTATTGACCGGCAACGGGCAGCGGCAGGTCTAAATAGTAATGCGGCTTAAAAAGCGGCCAGTAACTTGAATCTGTCTGCCATATTTCGAGGTCGAACTTTGGGCGTCGCCAAAGAGACCCCCTTGAGAACTTGCCAGTTCCCGTGTCATAAACCCAATCGGGTTCAAGCCAGTCGATTACATCGTAGTGGCAGGACAGCAACACACACTGCCCACTCGTGCGCTTCCAGGCTTTTTGAAAAGCCAACGCGCCGAACTTGGCAATCTGCCGGTCGATTACCGAGGTGAACTCATCGACAACGATCCGTTCGGGCTTCTCGCTGACGATTCGCGCAAGATCGGCGCGGAACCGTTCGCCAGTTGGACAGCGCATAGTAAGGGCGCAGCCAGCACGGAACGGAACCGAGGCCGACAGCGGCAAGTGCGCCTGTCACGGCGTCAAAGTCGCCCTCTGGTGATATGGCATCAACGATTGGTTTGTCGGTGGGCCATCCATCAGGCGAATAGAACGCATCCGGCCCGAAGATCATCCGGCCAAGAGACGATTTCCCGGAACCGCTTGAACCGACGATTACGCCGATCTTCCAATCGCGGTCGTCAATATTCAATTCGGCGTCGAGGTTGAACTCCGCGCCAGATTCAGCATTAAAAAGCGACTTTACGCGGGCGGCACGGTAACTATTAAAATCCTTGCAGGAATTGCGTACTTCAAGTTTCATATTTAGGTCACCACTACGCGGCATTCAAGGCCTAGGCCGGTCAACTGCTCATAGACTTTGCGCTGATTGGCCTCGTCCTCGCAGATTACAATCACTCCGTACTGCTCCTTGTACCGGCCTTCGAGTTTCTCAGGACCGGGAGCGCCAGTCTTGTCCGCGTCGGGTGCGGTAATTCCGGCAAGCTCGGCATCGGTAAAGTAGGGTTCCAAATCGAGGTCAGTCGCAATGTCTTTGAGAACATCTACATCCCATTCAAGCCCAAGCTCGGATGTGCGGTTGTCAGCAACTGCCAAACCACGCGCCTTGGGGTCGTCTATCGAGAGGTCAGTACGCTGGACGGCCACAAGCTGACTCCCATCTGTCTGAACGACAATCACATCCTCAATTCCGGCGTTTGCGGCTTGCTCTGCTGTCTTATTGCCAGCGATGAGGTTCCCATCCTTATCTATGAGGACACTGCGACCAGCTCCGTACTGCTCAAGAGAACTGGCGAGGACTTCCCGGCCTCGTTGTGTTCCTGTATTGGCGTTTTTCGAGTCTTGCTTTAGGTCTGATAGCTTCATTTATTCCTTAATACCCCCACCCTACAAAACGCGGTATTGAAAATGTGTGGGCGCACCGCTCTTCCGTTATCGCTTAAAAATGGATTCTGACCCCGCCTTACCCATCAAAACTAGTATTTCTTTAACCTGTCAGCCTTGTTCTTCTCAGCCGTGCAGGGTAGGCACAGCGGTTGAAGATTGTTCTTGTCGTCTGTTCCGCCACGTGACTTGGGCAGTATGTGGTCAACCGTTCGTGAGGCTCTGATCTTGCACATACGACAGACAGGTTCGTCGTGCCGTATCTTGCGACTGAGTTTGTCCCACTTGCTGCCGTAAGGTTTCCCGGAATACCCGCCCCGGATGCTGTCTCTCAATTCCTGCTCATGCAGTGCCTTGTGGTCAGGGCAGTAAGTATCTCTGCTCAGATTGTGGCAACCGGCGTAATGGCATGGTCGCATCGGAAGACTAGGCATCGTGTAAATATCCACCGGGTGCGTGGGTTGAAGAGATTAAGAAAGCCGGATAACACTGCGGCTCTACGTCCTGGCGGACGAGCCGCTCACATAAAGTAAGTTCTGAAATAGTAGATATGTAATACAAGTAATTTCAATAATATGCACCAAGTATTGCTATAATCTAAGTAATACAGTAGACAAGATATGAGTTCATCGAGAGCCTGAGTATGCCTCAGCTAACCATCCTCACTGCTATGGTTATTGAGGATTCGACGTGTACTACATCGCTAAGGACGAGAGCAGGATTCTTTATGGGAATCCTGGTGTTGCGACATGACTCCACCGCTTCACCCGTCGGCATTCTTGCGTTGTCTCAAACGCTGTACCCCGCCGAAAGAGCCTGACTGCTGATCACCCGATTGTTTGGAACCCTTGGTAGCCTGGGTTCAAGGTCTGCGATGTCAGGTGAGGTTTGCAAGTGGTGCCCCGTCGAATGCTTAGGCCGCCGGTTTTCTCGCCAGCCCACTCCGCCCTGTCTCTTCAGGACGAATCAACCTCTAACCCACCGCTCCGATTCCTCGGAGATTCATTACTGTTTGAGTCTCAACCATTCAAGGTCTCCACTCAGGATTGCCGGGGAGGTGGCTACACCGAACCGGTTCCCTGCCTTCACACCTGTCTAGTATAGGAGTTCCTGGCCTCGTGACCGAATTGACTCTCAAGTATTCTCTGCTCAATGGCAGTCACGCATCGCTGCGAGAAACTAAATAAGCCCGGCAATGTGATCTGGGTCGTCCGCATTGGCAAAGGCATCTTCCCAGGACGTATCGCTATGCCCTTTGTAAACCGGGGCGTCACCTTCTGTAAGGAAGCCCACCCTGTACGGGTCTATTGCGTCGCGAAAGTACCAAGCCATTCCTGTCGTCCCCCACCGCCTTTTAGCTTCAGCCGTAGCTTCTTCATAAGTCATGTCATTACCCTCTTTCTGCCCTTCAGCTCGTCAGTCATTCCAGGTCTACCATCCAGCCCTAGATGTTGATGGTTACATTCGACGGCACTCTCCGCAGTTTGCTCGCGTTGCCGTGCTGCGTAGCTGGCCTCATGATATGCAGTGTCCCTGATTTCTTCCTTAGTCAACTTCATGCCGCCTTCGCTGAGCTCCTGTCGGCAACAGGGCCGCTAGGAGTGATCGTGTAGGAGCTAGGCCGGGCCACTATTATTTTCTCGGTTATGCTGATAGGCCTTGCACCAGCACCCATGCGGTCCATGATGGCTGCCAGGGCCTGGTCACGCTGGGTTTCCGTAAGCGGCTTGAATATTCGGTTGAGACTGGCCACGGCCTTGTCCACCGCGATGTCGAAGCCGTACTTGAAGGGATCGCTGCTCTCCTTGCCGTTGGATTGTGCCGACTTGGCACAATTGGCCGCACCATGTGTTTCCGCCTCTGCCTCATCCGCTGTGTTGAGAAGGTTGTAGGCCGTGCGCCTCGGCAGGTCGACGATCCTGCAGAACTCAGACCACTTCCTGATCGGACCGTACAGGGCCTTGTACCCGGCCAGAATCTTGCCGCACTCCAGGCGGGTCATGAAAAGCCGCCGCTCTGCTCCAATGTACTTCTCCCTCAGTTCCAGTTCCTTTGCGGCCTGCTCAGGCTCCAATCCCACCGCAAGCTGCACCAATGCGATCTCAATGCGGCCCAGTTCGACCTCATTAACTCCCGTTGCGATCAGATCAGGGTCCACGGTGGGCAATTGACGGACCTTTAGATGCGCTAGATGCTCCGGCCAAAAGTTCCAGTCTTCTGCATTGCCGGATGGCTTCCCATTCTGGCCAAGAATGGGTAGGAGTTCGCCTTTATCAATTGGCAGTCTGCCGAGCTGCTTCACCCAAGGCACGACACCTTGCGCCCGGCACTGCTTGATAATCGCATCCACCCATGCCGTATGCATTGATCGCGCACCGGAACCTGTTTCGCCGCCGATGATTGCCCAGTTGATACCAGTAAAATTCACCGAGCCAAGGTCCTCAAGCAATGGCTCGATTGACGCAAACCTAACCGTCGCCGTGATCGTTCGGAGCACATCGAGGCGTGGCAAGCCGTGCTTGCGATTCTCGACCGTGACGCCCAGCCAAACGTTCGAGTACCCGGTTCCCCAGTCCGGCGGAAGACACTTCTTTATATTGTTCGCGCGCTTGGTGAGTAGTAGCCAATCCAGGTAGGGGGTCTTTCGGATGAGTTCCCAGAGCCGTTCACGCTGGCCGACAGGTGCTTCGTCGTCTGCCCAATCAGCCATGGACGCGCAGAACACCCTCGGCCTTGCGCCGGTCTTTGCCGCCTGGCGGTTCCATGCAAGCGGCTGCCGCCAGTAGGAATCCGACATGATCCGTCGTGGCTTGCCGGTCCCCCAATGTGACTCTTCTCCTCTTAGGTGCCGGTCATCTTGCCCCTTGGCGTAGCAGTGGGCGCAGCCGGGAGAGACCTTCGTGCATCCCTCCCAGCAGTTGAAGGTGTTGTCACACCAGTTGATGGCTGAGTCTTTCATGCGGCCCGCCTTTCAGGGGCCGCTACTTCGTGCTGACGCAGCCACGCAGCCGTTCGTCGCAGGGTCAAGGCGGACCGAGCCCGCCACCCTGTAATGAGGGATTCCGCCTCGCTTCGCGAGGTCGTAAATCGCCGTCTTGCCCAGGCCCAACAGATCTGCAAGTTCAGGTGCAGTCAGGGCATGGGGCTTCCGCTCAATTCTTGTTGCCAGGTCGCCGATCTCAATGGGCGCACTGATCCCTTGGTTCTTACGCATATTCTTTTCCTTGGATTTGGGATCACTGATGCGGCCGCAGAGTGACGGCGGGTACAGCCCCGCCGTTGGCGCGGTGCTGCACCTCTTACCTTGGCTGAAACATGGGCTTGGTGCCCGTCGTCTCGGTTCGCAGAATCCCGGATTTCGGAGTCCAACTCCCGAAACAAGCCTTTGAAACCGACCGGCCTAATTGGCCGTGTGAGGATCGGCTCAGTGGCCTACCCCTCTTACCTCTTGCCCTGACGTTGATGTGAGAGCGCCATTTGGTCCCCTGGCAGATGGGGGGAAGCCAAATATGATGATACCGCTATTAAGATGATTTGCCAAAGCCCTTGCTTCAATAAATTTCGAGGAATAGAGTTTGTGGGCTAAACCAAGCAGGAAAAGGGCGAGATTGCTCCTAGCCTCGTTGCCGATACCGGGCTTCACCATGCAACAGCATTGATTTTGGCTTGCAACTCCGGCCCGGAAGCAGGGCGCAGATAGCGCAGGGTTGACTTCCAAATCGCTGTGACCGGCTAGGCGCTGCACCGTGCGAACGTCAACGCCGCTCCTCAATAGCGCCGTCAGATAGGTCCGCCGGAACCGATGCAGGGTGAATTCCATGCAGCCTCCCCGGTATCCGGGTTCCTTTAGTCTGGCGCATCCGTCGCAACGCCCGCAGGAGAGTCCGGCTTTTTCGGCCAACTGCTTGAGAGACTCAAGCAAGACGGAGTTCGGTCGATCATTCGCGGTCCCAAGCACAAGCATCTTGCCTGCTCGGCTCTCCTGCCAAGCCTTCAGCTCGACCACCAGATCATCCGGCAAGGGGTAATTCGCGCTGCTCGCTGTCCTTCACCCGGAACCCCCATTCTGGCTTGCCCCGCACGAGGAGGGTATTGTTCACGAGGTTGAGGTCTCTGAATTCGAGGTGTCGCAGTTCCTGGTCACGAAGGCCGCACTTGAGGGCAAGCAGGATGCAAATTCTCATGTACGGGTCAGCGGCGGCCAGCAACGCCTTGTATTGGTCAGGCTCATAGACGGTCGGTAGTCCCTCTTCGTACTTGGGCTTGGGCGGTATGTTCGCTTTGTCGATGCCAGCGAACCGCAACCAGGAGACTATCCGCGCATGTTTATTTGCGACTGTCCGGTCGCCGCACTTCCGCTTTCTGAGCGCAGCGTGGAACCTGTAAATGTCTTCCTTCCGAATCTCGTCGACGTATGTCTTCTTCGTGAGACCGAGGAACTCAGCGGTGGCCGAGCGAGCCATCGACGCAGCAGCCATCGCCCCACGCCCCTCGGCGTCAGAAATGTAGGCAGCGGCGGAACCCCGAAGAGTATTGCGCTCCTCACCTTTCACGATCTCCAGCCCAGCATCGTCGGCGGCAGCCTCCGCCGTGCTGGTCTTTTCCTGCCGGGCACGCTGGGCGTCCGCGTCAGCCGCGTTCTTCCCGGCGGGGGTATACACCACCCGCCTGTCTTCGTAGTGCCGCAGCTCGTAGGCCCCGTCCGTTACCGGCACGGCCCTACCCTCACCAGCGCGTGTCCGGGTCGGACCCTGCCATTCGCGCCTCGTGCAGCCGGGTTCCTGTGCCATTTGCCGTCAGCGGCGCGGTGCCGTACCATCAGCGTTACGGTTCTGTTTTCCATGGCCGCAATGATACTCCGGCCCCCTGTTTACTATGTGGGTATTAACTAAGTAGTAAACAACATGACAACAACATACAACGGAAACTGCGCACATTGAAAACAAAAAGCTTAGGGCGCTACTGGATAGAGCCGTGCCCTTTCAAAACTGCGGTCTCTTCGATCTTCGTGTTCATGCGATTCCCGGGAATTGGAGCCACTTGCAAAATTACTTTCAAGCTGCAATATGCGCGCCGCCGAGGGGCGATCTCATCAACCCAGATTCAGGCGCAGTTCCGGGCAGCGTGACCTGGCTACGGCAGCGATCCGGCCGAACAATGCGCAACACCCCCGCGGCCCGGCTCTTCGGCGGGATATTTACCCCCAAATTCGCGCCCCGATATCGGATCCACGCCGGCGGGAAAAAGGAAAAACTTTAGAACATTGCCGTGCAAGACTTTGCATATTGCCACTTCTAGATTCGCGTAAGCTACTGAATCTACAATGATTCATGTTTGGCACCCGATTTGCATATATAAGGACGAATACCACTGGGGCGTGTCGGTGAAGGGTCTACCCACCCTTGTGCAGACATGCGGTTTCGGTTTTATCCGGTTCTTTCGTTTTTGGGCCAGTGCGCCATTTGCAGAGTGAGCGATTCCCCGGTCCCGATCGCTGCAATGGAATGGAGTGTTCTGCGGTACCTCGCAGGGCAAGAGATGGAAACCACAGGACCTGCCCTTTGGCCGGCATTTGGCAAAGGGCGCGAGCAGCACGAACGCCCGCAGGGCTATTTTCAGGAGGAAAGATGAAAAGAACTTCGCTTGCACTTCTCGCATTGGCAGCAGCCCTTGCGATCACCCCAGTTGCCTCGGCCGACACAGATCAAGGGTGGCATTGCACTCAATGGCGATGGCGCTTCCTGGACCGCCCTGTCCTGGTGCGGTCATCGATTCCATGTAGACAACCACGACACTTTCGGCCTGCGTTCTGGCGGCCTTCTCCACTTCCGGCTTGAGTGCGTGCGATTGCGGCCGACCCTTCGCGTTGGCGTCGCCCGACGTGACGTTCCTGACGTTCCAGAACCCAACAGATACCGTGTCAGGCACATTTACGATCAGTGGCCCGCTGACCGGCGTGCACGGACAGCGGCCGCATTGATTCTTCACGCTAGCGGCATCGTCACCCTCACCGGCTATGCCCCGACGCCTGTGAATATCTATCTTCCAAATCAATGACTCGGACTGGGGAATATGTGCACCAGGACGATGGCGTCTACCCTGCGAGCATCGCCATCACCCTTCACGCTAATCCCACTCCCGAGCCCAGCAGCCTCTTGCTCCTCGGCACCGGCCTCCTCGGTCTGGCCGGCGTTGCCTTCCGGAAGGTCAAGCTGGCTCGCGGGGTCTAGGCTCGCAGTAGTTTCCCTTTCCTCCTGAAACCCGGTAAAGGGCGCGGTAACGCGCCCTTGCGGGTTGAAGGTAAACCTCACCCTCCGGGTGGGGTTTCTTGTTCTCGCGCTCCGTTGTGCTCGTTCGCAGCCAAACACAAGCGGGTCGCGCATCCTACTGGCGGAAGCGTCCTCTGTGATCGGCAAGGGCTCTCAGATACCGGGGCAAACGCATCTTAGTCTCCCTGATTGCTATCCACGGCCGGTTTTGTAACAAGGGCACGACTTCAGTCGGGCCACCACGGAAGCAAAGGATAATAAGGGCTCTAGCCCCTGCCAACCCCATCATGTCCCCTTTGTTGATCACCGGCCGATGCCGCATGCAGGGGCCAAAGCCCGCCGAGTTCCCTTCGCCCGTGTGCGCCCCCCTTCGGCAGGCTCAGGGCAGGCTTTAAAGTCGTTCCCTTGTTACAAAGCGCATGAATTCAATATTTTCGCGGCGCTCGCTCTTTTCGCATAGAAGCGAACTAAGATGCGTCTGCCCTGCGGTCCACGCAGGGCAATCGCATTTGGAATTCCTTGACCAAAGAATTGGCTCAAGAACCTCGTACATGGGGCGGGCAGTGGCCATTCTTGTGCCGGTATCGCTCTTCAGACGGCGGAAGCTGGCCTATGGGGCGGTAGAAATCCGCCTTTTGGTAGCCACTTAACCCACTCGGTCTTACTGTCATGGCGGCGAAAATCCCAATGCGATTGTCCTGGCGGTCCACGTGCCAGCCATTGACAAGACGACCTTGCGGGTGGACAATTCTGCCGATGATCCGAATAACTGCAATCAAGTCCGCTCCTGCGGTGCTCTGCGTCCTCGCCTTTGCCGGCGTATGCTGCCATGCGCAGTCTGCCGGTGCCTCGACGTTGAGTGTCGGTAGGTTTGTTGTTCAGGCTTACGAAGGTGGAAACAGCCCGCTTCTTTCCGATGCGATCTTGACCCAATCATCGGTATGGGATCCGAAAGGCGAGATTTTTGCCTACGATGCGCCAAGATTCCGCCCCCGGAAGATCGCACAGGGAATAGACCCGACGCTCTCTCCGGATGGCAGCATAGTCGCTTATTGCGGCTTCGTGCCCGGGCAGGTCGCCTCGCAGATCATGGTCATGAAATCCGATGGCAGCGGGCAAAAGCAGCTGACGAACATGGGTGGCTCGCCATGTGCTCCCGCCTGGTCCCCCGATGGAATGAAGATTGCCTTCAGCGTCGAGAGCGAAAGAGGACAGGCTGTCATGGTGCTGGATTTTGAAAGCAAAACCATCGCTCCGATCACGCTCGGCTCTCTACCCCGCTGGTCACCGGACGGGAAACATCTCTTATTCCTCCGCAAGCCTGAGACGCACGGAGACAAGGCTTCGATTTGGGCCGCCGATGCCGACGGGAAACATGCCAGGCTGGTTGTCGAAACCAACGCGCTGGTTCCCTCTGCAGTTTGGGGCAGCGACGGGAAATCCATTCTGTACACAAAGGACGACCACCTCAGATCGGCAATCTTCCGCGTCAACATGGACGGAACCAATTCCGAGAAGCTCGCGGGAGACAAAAACCTGGAAATGTACTTCCCCACGATGTCTCCTGACGGAAAGAAGATCGCCGTTGTGATTGCGGACGGAAACAGGCTGATGCTGATGGAAATCGACCTGGCCACTCAAAAATCGCTGTGGCTTGCCAATGGCGAGCGCGGCGACGTTGTGTGGGTCAAGAGTCACTGAAATCGCGAACGCCTTCACCGGCTTCACAAGAACTGGGCGTGGGTCAAAAGAAAGCGCGAACCCGCCGACCCGCGCTTTCATTTTCCCGCTTGCAGCCGATATCTACGCCTTCGCCAGCACCGGTTTTCCGAGTCTCTCCGCCATCATTTCATAGGCGTGCGCAAAGAACTCATCCATGGGGATTCTGCCCGCGTCTACTTCGGCCAGGATGGCGCGCTGGGCGGCGTACTCCTTGTTCACGATGCCGGCCTTGGATTGCAGCATGCGCCAGGCCTTGCGCCGCTCTACGCAGAACATGACCAACTGGCGGCTGATGGCGTAGTAGGTTGTCTTGCCGCTCTCGTCGGCTACGGTGATGTAGACGCCGAAGTCGGGAATGAAGGCGCGGTGGCCGGGGGTGAGATAGCGGCGGTAGACCACGTCCTGCTGGGTGATGCGGACCAGCATGTTATCGAGCGGGATGAGCTTGGCCGCGGCCTCGGGCTTGATCTTCTTGAGGTGGTTGCGGAAGCGGGCTTCCGTGGTGCACCAGTGGGCGACGGTGTAGCGGCGTGTCTCGCCGGTGTTCTTGTCCTTGGTCTCGTACCAATCGAGATCGATCGACGGATTGCCCTTGATGTCCAGCGCCTCCTGATAGGTTTCGCCGAGGCGGGGGTTGAAGACGAACTCCGGCACGCCGCGCGAGTCGCGCACGCGCTGCGCCTGGAAGAGCGCCATGTCGTCGGCGACGCCGTGCTCCGGCTGGCAGGTGGTGAAGGCCTGGATGAACAGGGTGCCGCGATACTCCAGGCCGTCGAGGATGGCGCGGTAGAGCTTGGGCGCGTTGGCCATGGAGACCTGGGCGACGAAGGGCGAGCCGTGGCCGGCGAGGAAGGTCTCGGCGACCGTCTTCTTCTCGGTGTTCTTGCCCTGGGTGGCGGCGCCGAAGACGTTCATGTCGTTGCCGCCGAGCATGGGCGTGGAGTCGGAGTTCTGCCCGCCGGTGTTGGAGTAGACCTGCGTGTCGAGCATCAGCACCTTGACGTTGGGCCGGTTCTGCAGGATCACCTTGGACATGTTCTGGTAGCCGATGTCGCCCATGCCGCCGTCGCCGCCGACGGCCCAGACCTTGGGCAGCTCGACGATCTCGCGGTCGGTCATCAGCGCGTCGGTGAAGTGGCTGAGGTGGTAGTACTCCTCGGCGTTGATGACGTTGCTCGTCGCGAGTGAGCAGCACGTCGGCCAGCCGCTCGGGAATGACGGAGCGGCGGGCGTGATCGACGATGAAGCTCTCGCCCATCAGCCAGCCCACGGTGACGCCGTCCTGGAAGAGCGAGTTCATCCACGGATAGGGGTGGGGATTGTTGGGCGCGGTGGAACCGTAGACGGTGTTGCAGCCGGTGTGCGCGGCCATGGCCATGACGCTCATGCCGTTGGCCAGGCGGCCATCGACGGCTTGCAGGTTCTTGTGGTTGAAGGCCTCGGTCAGCAGGACCGCGGCGATGGCTTCGACCAGCTGGGCGTCGGTGAGGGGGCCGTTGCGCAGCTTCGTAGGCGGCGATGCGCGCGCGGGTGTCCGGCTCGTCTTCGCCGCCCAGGCCGAGGACCAGGTGCGCGATGGCCTGGCGGAGCAGTGCGTACTCAGCGGGGCTGGTTGCCTGGAGCTTGGCGAGGCGGGCCACGCCGATCTTTTCGAGCTCGCCGGCCTTGGCCAGGAAGCGGTCGCTCTTGGCGTGGAAGACGGGGCGCATGTACGCCTCGGTGACGGCGGCGATGGAGCGCAGCACGCTCTTTTCGCCGCAGCCGGCGCAGGCGCCGTCGCCCGAGACCAGCGCGTCGTAGTTGGTGCGCACCATGAGCATGTTGCGCAGCGTGGCGGTCTTCGAGTCGGCCGGATTGGCGGCGTTGAAGAGGCCGAGGAACTTCTGCGAGGTGTCGGGCAGCAGATCGAGGAAGCCGGTGCCGGTGGTGTGCTCGGCATTGACTTCTTCGGTTTCGGCCACCATCCTGAGCGCGTTGTGGTCGCCGCAGGCGGTGACGCAGGCCGCGCAGCCCTTGCACAGATCGCTGACAAAAATGGAGAAGATGCCGCCCGAGCCGGGCGACTTGCGCTCCGGCGAACTGAAGATGGCGTTCACCTTCTGGTAGGCCATGGGAACCTTGGCGATAATGTCGAAGAACTGCTGCTTGGACTGCGGCGGAGAAACCGTCCACCGTATCGGTCACTTCGCGCAGAATCGTGGGCAGCGGCGTGCCGGTCTTCATCTCCGCGACCATGCGCTGGCGGGCGAGCTTTTCAATCTCAGGCAGCGCGCGCATCAGGCTGGCGCGGTCGGCGGGATCGGCGATGTAGTGGGAGACGGCGGTCGAGAGCAGCGTGCTCAGATCCTGCGAGCAGTTGGGCAGCGCGGTATCCGGGCAGACGGAGATGCACTCCATGCACTGGGTGCAGTTCTCGGGGATGAAGAGCGGCGTCTCGCGGCGGGCCACGTACTTCGAGGCGGTGTCGCCGGTGGCGGCGGCGATCATGCCCATGGCCGAGAGCGGCGTGGCGGGCTGGTTGTAGCCGTAGTGGGCGCGGAACTCGCGCGTCGAAGTTGGCCACGCTGGCGAGCGGCGTGCGCTTGGCCTGGCCGGCGGGCAGCGGCGTGGAGCGGCAGCCGGTGCCGCAGGAGCCTCCGGCGGTAGCCAGCTCCAGAATCGGCAGCAGCGCCGCGCCGCGCAGGCTGGAGCGGTCGGCCGCGGCCAGCGCGCCGATCTTGATCTCCTTCACCTGGTCGAAGCCCTGCATCATCACTTCCATGTTGGACTCGACGACGGCATCGCCCAGCTTGCCGAACTTCTTCACATACTGCTTGTGGACGACCTCGCGATACTGCTCCTGGGTGATGCCGAACTCGCTGGAGCAAGGTGCTGACGGCGAAAGAACGCGCCCAGGAAGGCGTTGCCCTGCATGCGCAGTTGCAGATCGCCGCGGTCGGTGGCCTTCTTGGCGATGGCAAAGCCGGGCAGCGTGAAGACGCGAATGTTCTTGTCGATGATCTGCTTGCGCGCCCACTGCGGCAGCTGTTCCCAGGCCTGCTCGCCTTCTTCGATCCGACTCCCAAACCAGCGAGCCGCCCTCGGCCATGCCGTCCAGCGGGTTGGTGTGCGTAAAGGCCTTGGGGTCGCAGCAGAGGACGACCGTCACGTGGCGCAGGTCGCAGTTGACGCGGATGCGGTCCTTGGCGGCGACCATGAAGTAGCTGGTCGGCGCGCCCTTCTTTTCCGAACCGTACTTGGGGTTGGCGCTGACGTGGATCACTTCCTTGGGGTTGCCCAGGTCGTCGAGCTCTCCATCGCGTTCATAGATCAGATCGTTGAGGTCGCCCAGAATCGCGCCAAGGTTCTTGCCCGTGGTGATGGCGCCCCAGCCGCCGATGGAGTGGAAGCGCACGGCGACCGCGCCCTCGGGCAGCAGCGAGGGGGTTTCGTCGCCGATGACCGCGTAAGGATGGTCGATGCCCAGCACGAAGAAGTTGACTCCGTCAGCGGCAGTCTTGCCGTCCTTGCGGGCGCGGCCGGCGGTGGCGAACTCGTATGCGCCGATGATGTGCTCGGGGCGGAAGTCGCGCGAGCCCAAGCCGTAGGAGCCTCCGAGGATGCGCGGAACCTCATTCAGGGTGATGGCAGGCAACCCTTCGACGGCCTGAACCGCCTTCGAGAGCGCGGTGCGAATGTCGCGGCCCAGCGGATTGTCGCCGGCCAGAGCTTCGTCGGTGCGCTCCAGGATGATCACGTTCTTCTTGCCCCTGAGCGCGGCGATGATGGCGGCTTCGGGGAAGGGACGAATGACGTTGACGTGGATGGAGCCGACCGCAACGCCGCGCGTCTGGCGCAGATAATCGACGGCGGCCTCGATGTTCTCGGCGGCCGAGCCCAGGGAGACAAAGACCGTATCGGCGTCGCTGGTCTTATACTCGCCGATAAGTCCGTAGTAACGGCCGGTAAGTTCCCCGAAATCTTTGTAGGCTGCCTCAAGAAACTCCAGAATCGGCTCGGCGAAGTTATTGCGCCGCGCTACCACGCCATTCATGTAGTGTTCCTGATTCTGCACCGGCCCCAGCAGCACGGGGTTGGCCAGGTCCATCATCTTGGGAACGCGGCGGCGCGTAGGTCCAAAGAGGATGCGCTGAGCCTCGGTGGGGCAGTCGATGATGTCTTCGGGCGAGCCGAGATACTCGCGGATCAGCTCCGATTCGTGCTTGTAGAAGGTGCGCTCCAGGTGCGTGGTGAGAAAGCCGTCCATGATATTCATGCCGGGGGTGAGCGAGAGTTCCGTCACGCGGCGCAGGATCAGCGCCTGGTCGGCGGTCTGCTGCGCGTCCTTGCCGAAGAGCATGATCCAGCCGGTATCGAGAGCGCCATAGATGTCGTCGTGTCCGCAATGCACGTTGAGCGCGTGCTTGGTGAGCGCGCGCGCGCCCACCTCGATCACCATGGTCGAGCCCTTGCCCGGCGCATGGTAATACTGCTCCACGCCGTAGACCACGCCTTGGCCTGATGTAAAGTTCACCACTCGCTTGCCGCAGACCGAGTGGGCAATGGCGCCGCCCTGGGCCGCGTGCTCGCCTTCGGTCTCGATGGCGATGGTATTGTGCCCAAAGACGTTTAGATTCCCTTCGGCGTAGGCCTGCTGAAAGAGTTCGCCGCCCTCGGTCGAAGGCGTGATTGGATAAAACACGCCGGCGTCTGCGATCCGCGTCTCGGTATGGTACGAGACGAGCTGGTTTCCGTTTGCAGTAACCCGAATGCCTGGAAAGCGAGCGGCAGTTGTCATCGATCCCTCTCTGTTTGCCCCGTTCTTGCGGTGAACACGTCGCGATGCGCCGTGGGCGGCGCGGATCCGGGCGGGTGCTCCCGGAGAATCCGTCGCGGTCTATTGACTTGTTCGATCGGACCACGGGGTAGTGCGGCCCAAAACCTCATGCCCTTGCCAGTGTAAAGGCCGAGATGGTGACGAGGAAAACCCAAGGGGAGGGTCATTCCTCAAGCAAGCGGCAGTACCGGCCTGTATACAAGTATCTACCCAAGACGGGAGACGGTGTCTCATGGCATGGGATGGGATGGTGTGGGGTGTCGTAGCGCCAACTTCCGGTGCGTAAGCACCGTGTTCTTTGAGGGCAGTAGCAATCACCTTCAAGGAGCGCGATGTTGATTGCACCGGGCAAGCTGGCAAGATGCAGCGAATGAAAGAGTCGTACGGTGAAGGCGTAGCGAACCACACCGGCTCCGAGTCTTGCGGGTCTGATCGCAAGGTCAGATGCGAAGCGTAGACAGGAGGAACTATGGGCCAGGCAATTGAGCCGCGAAATACCCCGAACTTCAGGACGCCGACGCTCTGACACTACGCGGAAGGCAACATCCTGGGCAGCGTCATCGCAAGTTGCCCCGGAGTCCTGCGCGGTCGTAAGACCCTGGCACGTAGGGACGCATCTTGCACGGAAGTTGGGAGGTCCCGGGTTCACCCGAGCGCAGCCAGTGCGCACGGGACGCATCGGGAAGTTCAAGAACTGGAGCCGATGATGAACGAACACGGGAAGTCGGACAGACCCATAGTACCGGGGAAGTCTCCGAACAAAGCCAAAACACCGGCGGCGGAGGAGATGGAGGGAAGGGGTCTGGCCAAGGGGAACCTGAGCCAGCAAAACGCGACCCGGACTCAGAGCCGGATCATCGTGCCAAGCGAGCTGGAGCAGGTACGACAGACGGCAAAACAGAACAAGGAGATGAAGTTCACCGCTCTGCTGCACCACATTTACCGGATCGACACGTTGCGGTTCGCTTACTCGCAGTTGAAGAGGCAAGCGGCGCCGGGCGTGGACGGTGAGACGTGGCGGCACTACGGCGAGGCGCTTGAGGATAACCTCCAGAACCTCTCCCATAGGCTGAAGCGCGGAGCGTACCGGGCCAAGCCGGTTCGCAGAGTGTACATCCCCAAGGCCGACGGGCGCTTGCGTCCTCTGGGCGTTACGGCGCTCGAAGACAAGATCGTCCAACGCGCCACGGTGGAAGTGCTCAACACCATCTACGAAACCGACTTTCTCGGCTTCTCTTACGGCTTCCGCCCCGGACGCAACCAGCATCAAGCGCTGGATGCGCTCTACAGCGGACTCCGCGACAGAAGTGTGAATTGGGTGCTGGACCTGGACGTGCGCAGCTTTTTCGATAAGCTCTCGCACGAGTGGCTGGTCCGGTTTCTCCAGCACCGCATCGCGGACCGGCGCGTCCTGCGGCTCATCCAGAAATGGCTGAGCGCGGGCGTGCTCCACCCCAGCGGCGAAGACCTGCCGCTGGGGACCCCGGTGCTGGAAGAGGGGAAACGAACCGTCATGGAGGAAGGTTCGCCGCAGGGTGGAAGTGCTTCGCCGCTGCTGGCCAACATTTATCTCCATTACGTCTTCGATCTATGGGTTCAGGCATGGCGGCGGAAGCGCGCGCACGGCGACGTGATCGTGGTGCGTTACGCCGACGATGCTGTGATTGGATTCGAGTTCAAGGACGATGCCGAACAGTTCTGGAAGGAACTCAAGGAACGAATGCAAAAGTTCCAACTGGAACTGCACCCGGAGAAGACGCGGCTGATCGAGTTCGGACGCCATGCGGCGGCCAATCGAAAGCGCCGTGGTCTGGGTAAACCGGAGGCCTTCGACTTTCTCGGCTTCACGCACATCTGCGGGAAGACGAGCAGGGGACGGTTCACGGTGCTGCGGCAGACGATTCGCAAACGGCTGCAAGCCAAGCTGCAACAGGTGAAAACCGAATTGCGGCGGCGTATGCACGACCCAATTCCGACGGTCGGCGCGTGGTTGAAATCCGTTGTGGGCGGGCATCTCCGATACTACGGAGTTCCGGGCAACCGGTACGCCCTAGCTCACTTTCGCTTCACCGTGGGCAACCTCTGGCATCGCGCTCTGTGCAGGCGAAGCCAGCATGGTCGCGTCCAGTGGGAGCGAATGCAACGGCTCATCGCCGCGTATCTGCCTCCGGCCCGCATCTGCCATCCCTATCCTGCGCGTCGTATGCGCGTCACTACCTGAGGCAAGAGCCGGATGCGGGAAATCCGCCTGTCCGGATCTGTGCGGGGGGCGGGCCGTGAGGTCCGTCCCTACCGCG
>CAWCWQ010000019.1:0-64688 GCA_963799145.1 uncultured Acidobacteriaceae bacterium
GTCGTCATGACCCCAACGCACGCGCGCTTCCCAACAATGCAGCGGAGATGAAGTTGCTCTGGGATTATTACGCGCTGGCCCTGGGCCCGCAGCGGCTGCGCCAGATCGTGGACACCAACTATTGGCAGTCGCTGACCACGGTGTTTTTGAAGGACGCCAATTTCGTTGACACGGCCAGGCTGATGGGCGACATCCGCGATTACGAGCGCGAACACCTCGCGCCGAAGGGAATCAAAATCTCGCTTTGCCGGCGACGTGGCGGTGAGCCAGTCGCTCATCCGCGGCATCGTCAGCCACGCAATTGCAATCGCTGGTCTGGTCGCTGCTGGGCATTTTTGCGGTGACGGCGGCGCTGGGCGGCTCGTGGCGCTGGGGATTTTACTGCCTGCTGCCGAGCCTGCTGGCGGTGGTGATCAAATTCGCGGTGATGGGCTGGGCTGGGCATTCCGCTGGGCGTGGCCACCTCGATGTTTGCCGCCATGACGCTCGGCATCGGCGTGAACTGCGCCATCCATCTGCTCGAAGGCTTCAGCCAGGCGCGGGCCGCTGGAGAATCCACCGGCGGATGCTTTGAGCCAGTCCTTGCGGCTGACCGGACCGCCCGCGCTCATCAACACGCTGGCCGTCTCGCTGGGCTTCGGCGTGCTGCATGCTCTCGCAGGTGCCGGCCAACGCGCGGCTGGGCCTCCTGCTGGTGCTGGGCCTGGTCAATTGCTTCCTCGCGTCGCTGCTGCTTCTGCCGGTCCTGCTTCACTGGTGGCCGCTTAGAGGACAAGCGCCGGGCGACGGCCAAGCCGCGTCCTCGTCTCTGGGTTGCTGAGAGAATCGCCGCGTCGGGCCGTGACGCGACAAAGCCGTACCCAGCATATTCCAACCTGCCAGAGATTCTCGGGGGCGCGTGGGTGGCAGCATCGAGGCCGTGCCCGGCGTTCACCTGAACGGCAAGCTGACGCTGGGCGAGAACCTGGCCGATCTGGGCGGGTTGTGGCTGGCCTGGCTGGCCTGGCTCGACAAGGCGGAGGCCGCGCACCTTGACATGAACGCGAAGACCGACGGATACACGCCGGATCAGCGCTTCTGGATTGCCTACGCACAGCAGTGGTGCACGCAGACGCGCCCCGAGCAGTTGCGTAGCCAGGCCCAGGCCGATCCGCACGCGCCGGACGAGTACCGGACCAACACCGTGCTGACGGATTTGCCGGAGTTCGCCAGGAGCTTCAGTTGCAAGAAGACCGCGCCGATGGTGGCGGCCAAGCCTTGCCGCGTGTGGTGAGAAGCAGCTATTAGCTGTTAGCTTTTAGCTGTTAGCTAAATACCCGAAGGTTATGCGGGCTTGGACGGAAAGCAGTGAAGAGTTCCAAAGATGCAATCGTCGGGATGCGTCTTGGCTGTGTCAATCTGCTCTGCCAGTTCGTCCGGTACATCCTCAGCTTCGCTGACGGTCACGCAATTCTCAACATTAACCACGAACCAAGAGTCCTTCTCCAGTATCCGTGCAACCTTCGCCTGAAAATCTTCAGCATCGTTCGCCCATGCGACGATGTTTGTGAAGCAACCAGTGTCGCCAGATTCAGAGAACGGCGTAAGCAGCTCAAATAATCCAGTCCACAACTCTCTCATGCACTTATTTAAGCATCAACGGCCCACCATTGCGGTGGACCGTTGTGCTGAAAGCTAGAGGCTAAAAGCTAAGAGCTAAAAGCTAGCCCTTCAGAATCACTCGGGCCAGCGTTGCGCCGATCTCGGCTGGCGAAACGACGACGTGGATGCCGGCTTCGGTCATGGCCTTCATCTTGTCGGCGGCGGTGCCCTGGCCGCCGCTGATGATGGCGCCGGCGTGGCCCATGCGGCGGCCGGGGGGCGCGGTCTGCCCGGCGATGAAGCCCACCACAGGCTTCTTCACAAACCGCCTGACGAACTCCGCCGCGGCTTCTTCGGCCGAGCCGCCGATCTCGCCGATCAGGACGATGGCTTCGGTTTCTGTGTCGTCGTTGAACAGGCGCAGGGCGTCGATGTGAGTGGTGCCGACGATGGGGTCGCCGCCGATGCCGATCGCGGTGGACTGGCCGATGCCGCGCTGGGTCAACTGGTGGACGGCCTCGTAGGTGAGCGTGCCTGAGCGCGAGACGATGCCGATCGATCCCTCTTTGTGAATGTTGCCGGGCATGATGCCGATCTTGGCTTTGCCGGGCGAGATGATGCCGGGGCAGTTGGGGCCGATGAGACGCGCGGTTGAGTTCTTCAGCTTGGCCCACACCTTGACCATATCGAGCGTGGGGATGCCCTCGGTGATGCAGACGATGAGCGGAATGCCCGCGTCCTCGGCCTCAAGGATGGCGTCGGCGGCAAACGGCGGCGGAACGAAGATCATGGTGGCGTTGGCGCCGGTCTTCTCGACTGCGTCGGCTACGGTGTTGAATACGGGCCAGCCTTCATGGGTCGTTCCACCTTTGCCGGGAGTTACGCCGCCCACAACCTTGGTGCCATATTCGGCGCAACCCTTGGCGTGAAATGTGCCTTCTTTTCCGGTGATTCCCTGGACGATGAGGCGAGTTTCTTTGTCAACCAAAACAGCCATTAGCTTCTAGCTCCTAGCTTCTAGCTTTTCGCTCCGGTGCTCTTAGAGTCTGGATAAACGATCCAAGCATCTTGGATACTTCATCACTGAGCGACGCCGCCTCATCGAGGACTTCATCGCTTCCCAGTCCAAGTTTTCTCGCAACCAAAAGCTGAGTTTGAAGTTCGTATGTTGAACCTTGTGCTAGTCCGAGAAATTGGCGGAACTCTCCTGGAGTAAGCCTTCCGCGCCCTTCCGCGATATTGCTTGCCACGGAAACACTTGCCCTTCTCATCTGTGAGGTCAACCCATACAGTTCTTCTTTAGGAAAAGATCGAGTCAACTTGTAGATGCAAACGGTCAGCTCGATTGCTCTCTGCCAGACAATCAGTTCGTGGTAGTCTTGCGCCATTCTTGTTCCCTCTTCACTTCCTAAAAGACACTGTCTACGAATCCTTCCACTGAAGAGCTAGAAGCTAGGAGCTAGCAGCTAGAAGCTGCCTTCACCACTAGCTCTGCCGCGTCCTTCATCGTTTCGCCCACCTGGAAATTCAGCCCCGACTCCGCAAGAATCCTTCGGCCTTCTTCGACGTTGGTGCCTTCGAGGCGCAGGACGATAGGGACACCGATCTTCAACTTGCGCGCGGCGGCGACGACGCCGGTGGCCAGGCGGTCGACGCGCAGGATGCCGCCGAAGATATTGATGAAGATGGCCTTGACGTTGGCGTCGGAGAGCAGTATCTCGAAGGCGTGTTCGATCTGCTCCTGGGTTGCGCCGCCGCCCACGTCGAGGAAGTTGGCTGGGCTGCCGCCGGCGTACTGGATGATGTCCATGGTGGCCATGGCCAGGCCCGCTCCGTTGACCATGCAGGCGATGGAGCCATCGAGCTTGATGTAGTTGAGGGCGTACTTGCTGGCCTCCACTTCGAGCGGGTCCTCTTCGGCGGTATCGCGCAGGGCCTTGATCTCGGGATGGCGGAAGAGGGCGTTGTCGTCGAAGGTGATCTTGGCGTCGAGGGCGAAGAGCTTGCCGTCCTTGGTGGTGATGAAAGGATTGATCTCGACCAGCGAGGCGTCGGTTTCGATGAAGGCCTTGTAGAGGCTTTGCAGGAAGGCGACGGCCGGGGAGATCTGCGCGGATTTGAGGCCCAGCGCAAAGGCCAGCTTGCGCGCCTGCCACGCGCCAAAGCCAACGGCCGGATCGATGGTTTCCTTGAAGATGGCCTCGGGGGTCTTGGCGGCCACCTCTTCAATCTCCATTCCGCCGGCCTTCGAGGCCATGAAGACCAGCCTGCCGGCGGCGCGGTCGAGCACGATGCCCAGATAAAGCTCGCGATCGATGGCCGCGGTCTCCTCGATGAGCAGCCGCTGGACCTTTTGCCCCTGCGGGCCGGTCTGGTGAGTGACCAGCGTCATGCCAAGAATGTTCCGGGCGTAAAGCTCGGCATCCTCGCGGGTGCGGGCCACCTTGACGCCGCCGCCCTTGCCGCGGCCTCCGGCGTGAATCTGCGCTTTGACGACGACGCCCGATGCGCCCTCGGCAAAGAGCTTGCGGGCCACGTCATTGGCCTCTTCAAGGGTGTTGGCCATCTCGCCCCTGGGCACGGCGACGCCGTATTTCGCCAGGATTTCTTTTGCCTGATACTCGTGAATCTTCAAGGTAGTGTCCAATCCATGCTGAAGCCCGCCAATCATGCGCCTTTGGGCGCCACACGCCGGTGTCCAACTTCCAAACAAGCCAGCCACTACGATAACCGAAAGGGCCAACGATGTTCGAGAAAGGCACAAAATCCTGCGCCGATTGGCGGCAATCTCGAAGACGTGGTAATTCAATCCCAAGCCCGATTGCATTTCTCCTTCGCGTGGAGCGAAGCCTATGGTGCGCGATGGAGTCGTTCTGCCGCGAACGGCCCCCGCAACCAGGCCAAGAAATGCCCAAGACGGAGCGAAATACCCTCGAACTGGACCGAAAATCGACCGTAAAGAGGGCCTTTCTTGCGTGTAGGAACGATGAGCCTGTACTGTAAGTCATTGATTATGAACAATCGGCCCGGCTGCGGGAGGCCGAAAAACATACCCCCTGGGGGTATAGGGGGGGTGGGGGTATTAATTTTCTGGTAACTGGCGCTTTGGAGGGGTAGATATGGGGTGCGGGTCTGCGCGCGTGGAGGCATCCCATGCAATCATTGTGCGCCGCCGCGAGGTAAATTTCGGCAAGTGATGCAGGGAGGGCGGCGGACCTTGGTTCGCGCGATCCCAGATCCGAGAATTCGGACACATATCTCTGACCGCGTGGTTTCGTTCCTGGCAATTGGGTGCTGGGTATCCCACCCTAGGCGCAAAGTAGCAAGAAGCAGGTTCTTCGACTCGCAGCGCTCGCACAGAATGACAGCGCCGAGGGTGGGGCACCCAGTTTTGGAACAGCAACAAGCGATCAGAGACCCAGGGCACTGGAAGTCGGAACCGATCCACAACCCGTTGTTGGCAGGTTGGGTGGCATGGACCGGGCGCCGCTATCATGGAAGAATATGGCGTCCTTGAAAGAATTGCTGAAACCCCTGGCCGAGGATGGCGGGGCGCTGACACGCGAGGAAGCGGCCGGCGCGCTGGAAGAGATCTTGGCCGGCGGCGTGCCGGAGGTGGAGATCGCGGCTCTGCTCACCGTGCTGGCCACGCGCGGCGAACTTGCGCCGGAGCTGGCCGGCTTTGTGCAGGTGATGCGCGAGCGCGCCACGCCGCTGCCCCTTACGGATGCTGAGCGGGACGAACTGGTGGACGTGGTTGGTACCGGCGGCGGTGGGCCGCTGACCTTCAATATCTCGTCGGGCGCGGCGCTGGTGGCCGCGGCTGCCGGGGCCAAGGTGGCCAAGCACGGCAACCGCGCGGTCACATCGCTGTGCGGCGCGGCGGACGTGCTGGAGGCTCTGGGCGTGCCCATCGCGCTGGGGCCGGAGCTGGCCGTCCGGTGCCTGCGCGAGACGGGATTCATGTTTCTGTTTGCGCCGCTCTATCACCCGGCCATGAAGGCTCTGGGGCCGCTGCGCAAGGCGCTCGGGCTTCCGGACCATCTTCAATCTGTGCGGGCCGCTTACCAACCCCGCCGGGGCGCGGGTGCAGGTGATCGGCGTGCTGGCGCCCAGCCGCGTGCTGCTGGTGGGGCGAGCGCTGGCGGCGCTCGGCGCAAAGCGGGCTTTCGTGGTCCATGGTACGGACGGCATCGACGAGCTGACCACGACCGGCGAGTCGGTGGTGGCGCGGGTCGAGGAACCGGAGGGGGGCGGCGAGCCCACTTTGAAGGCTGCGCGGATTACGCCGGAGATGGCCGGGCTGCCCCGCGCCCGGCTGGAGCAGTTTGTGGGCGGCGACGTGGCGACTAATGCGCGCCTGCTCTATGACGTGCTGACAGGAATGCCCGGCGCGCGGCGCGACATTGTACTGCTGAACGCCGCGGCGGCGCTGGTGGCCGCGGGGCTGGCGCTCGACCTGAAGGATGGCGTCAGGCTGGGGGCCGAGGCCATCGACTCCGGCAAGGCCGCGGCCACGCTGGAAAAGCTGCGGCGGTTTGGGGCGAAGTATGCGGGGATGCAATAGAGAGGCGGATCGGGCCCGCTCGAATGCGCCCCAACCTTGGACTCACGCGGCTGGCAGAAAGCCGAGCGGGCCTTCTTAGCGCCGTCCCTACGGGACTCCGGATAGACTGTTGGTTTCGCCAACCCCACGCTGAAGCGCGGGGCTAACACCCATTGCACCTACGGCGCTGGCGACGCGCTGCCGCCGGCAAGGAGCGCTCTTACACAGGCTTCTTTGAGGGGCCACCAACCATAAAGCCTCGGGCTATTCCGGAGGATACTTACTGTGCCCGAGGAACTGTGCTAGCCTCCTGGCCCAGAGGCATATCCGCCGTCCCAATTCGCCCGGTCGCCGACACGCGGAGGGAGAATCGGGCGCGAACCGCCTTCGGGTTGCGATCGATCTTGCATGGGATATTCAGGTCATGCAGGTACCTGCCAGTCGGGGGCGCGGAGGACGGAGCAGCTATCTTGAGGACATTTGCGTCCCGCTTCAACTCTTTGCCCTTCTTGTCGAAGGTGGATACGACCAGGATCACCTCGGTACGGCGAGGTTCGGCATCGGTGGCGGGATTCCAAACCAAACCGTGGCCGTCTACATGCACGATGAACGAATCGGGATCGGTAGCCGACTGCTTTGGCGCGATGGACACGCCGTCGTAGACCATGTTGCTGGTATCCGCGGAGACCAGGTCGACGACGAGCCGCCGCGAGGGATTCACGGGATTTACTCGCCCCGGACCCAACTGAAGGTAATAACCCTCCCGAGTGATCACTTTTAGTCCCGGCCGGTCAACCGTAACCTTGATCTTGCGAAATTTCTGGGGATCCGTCGAGGTGTTCGCCGGCCGGTAAGTGAGCGTATAGAAGTTGGCTCCATCCTGAATGGCGGTCTGGATCTCCATATCCACATCGTTGCGGCCGTAAAGGGTTCGGCCGCCGGTCGCCTTCGCCAGCTTGCCAAACTCGTAGTTCCCCCCGAACGGATCGACCCCGGGGTCGCCGCCGTAGACGGCTGGGTCCACCAGGACGCCCGCCGGATCGACGGTATAGAGCGTTACCCGCGCATCCCGCAGCATGTTCACGCAATCCTGCACGGAGCTGAAAAGACGGTTCTCCGCGTCGATGGTCCAACCGGCCTGGGCCCGGCGCGACGGAGGAAATCCGCGGCCGATCCAGATCATGTTCTTATGTCCCGGATGACCCATCACCGCCTCGGCCACTCGCCGCAGTGTAATGAATGCCGTGGAGTATCGTTCATTGACCCAGCCACCCTGGGAAACCTGCCAGGGATTCACCGAAAAGTGATGGTCGAGAGCGGCTACGATCTCTTCTTTATTCTGCGTGTAGTCGTGCAACACGGTGAAGTTCTGCAGACTGACCGCGATAAGCATAGTAGGCGTGATGAGTTTTGCCGGCTGCTTCTCGAGGTATTTCTTCAGCGAGTAGCGCGCGAAGGCCATATCTTCGAAGCGGGTGTTGAACTCATCGAGCAAAACAATATCGACGGGAGCGCGCGGCGCCAGGCGATCCAGATCGGCCGTGGAGTCGATGACCATCTCCGGAGCGGGGGTATGCGTGCCTGTCTCTTCAAAGTTGAGAATGGTCTGAGGCTGGCCGGCTTCTTCAACGTGAAAGTCGTCGCGCTTCAGATCCTTGACGACTGCGCCTTTGGCGTCCAGGACGACCATGTCGAGCGCCACCAGGCGCGTCGTCATGCGGATGGTGTAGGTGCCATCGGGGTTCTTGACAGGTACTGGCGCGTTTGGAGCCGGGACCTGCGAGGATGGCGCGGCCGACGAGGCCGGTGGCGCTGGCGCGGCTTGTTCGGCTGGCTGCGAAGCTGTTCCCTGCGTCGCGGGTTGCGACTGTGCCGGCTGAGTGGCGTCCGGCTGTTGCTGTTGTGCGGGCTGAGCTGCCTGTGGCTGTTGCGCGGGCAACCACGGCAGGGCAATACCGGCAAGCGCGATCATCAGCGCGATACGAAGATTCGGAACAATCATTTGGCCCGTTGAACCTCGCTGATATGGTACTCCAGGCGGGGACGCTGGAAAAGCCGCGGCGGTTTGGGGCGAAACACGGGGCGGTAGTAGAGCGAGCCGTGGGAAGCTGGACCGGGTAATGCGCTTTCGTGATTCCAGCCGCCTGGGAAGCACAGCCACTTGGTGAAACGCGGAAACTGGCGCGCCATTCCCACGAGCCCATCTTGTATGCTTTTCGTCCAAGGGATGAAAGGAACCCATCCATGCACGGAAAATCAGCATTCGTTGCAATCGTATTCATCTTGGGCTGCGCGGCAGCCATCGCTCAGCAGACCACCCAGGTTCAACTCAAGATCGAACCCACGAATCGCACGCTCACCGTCAGCGCCGAGGAGCGAGTGACCGCCGATCCGGAGTTGGCTATCCTTCATGTTGGCTTTGAGACCCAGTTCTCCGACGCCAAGAGTGCTTATGCAGCAGGCGCAAAGATTTCCAATGATATTATTGCCAAGCTCAAGCAGGCGGGGATTCAGGAGTCGGCAATACATAGCGAATCGCAGAAACTGATCAGCTACGACTCAAAAGCACGCAAGTACAAACTGGTACAGGACTGGACAGTGAAAACTCCGCCAGAACGCGCTGCCGAGATTCTGGACATCGTTGTTACCGCCGGAGGAACCGATAGTGGCGAGATCGAGTGGACGGTGAACGATGAGAAGGCACTTGAACAGCAAGCGCTCGCAAAAGCCGCTGCGCGGGCCACGGCAGATGCGGCAGTCCTGGCCACAAGCATGGGCGTACGTCTGGGACAGATGATTTACGTGAACAATGGAGTATCTGGTTTGATCGGAATCGCGACGGAAAACCGCAATTTTGCGGCTCTTGCTAGCCTGGGCTTAGGGGTATCGTCGGCAGTGAATGACAAATCCGCAGCGAAAGACCAACCCCTGGTAATTGAACCCCACAAAGTGAGCCGGACGGCCACCGTCTACGCCGTCTTCGCCATCGAGTAGCGGCTCGGAACCTGGCGCTATAGCAGCCCGGAGCGGCCGGCGAGGCGGCGGGCCAGCAGCCAGGAGAGCAGCGAGGTTCCCAGCGCCAGGGCTACCCAGCCAGCCGGCTCGAACGGCTGCGCAGCGGCAGCGGAAAAATGCGGCATGGCAAACGAGGCGGAGCCCGCGGCGGCCAGGCTGCCGGCCGCGGGCAGGCCGAGGCGGATGAACTCGAATGCGGCCCAGCCGAAGACTCCGGCGGTAAGAAAAACGCCGGGGAGGGCGCGCTTCCAGGGGAAAGGAATGGGCGGAGGAGCAGCCGCCTCTTCGCGCACGCGCTCCATCACCGATTCCAGAAAGCCCGAAGAGGGGATCAGCGGCTCTTCCGACGCCAGAATGTGGTCGATGTGGCCGAGTTCCATTTCCTCGCTGTCGTTTTTGATCCGGTTCATCTTCAAGCCTCCTTTCCTGGGTTGAGAGCTCCAAATTCCACTTCAGTGTGCTCGGCTTCGAGGTGCGGAAATCGCCTTCGCAGCAGCGCCCGCGCACGGGAGAGCCGGGCCTTCATGGTTCCCTCGGGCAGGCCCATGGTGCGCGCCGCCGCGGCCAGGTCCATCTCATGAAAATAGAAGAGAACCACCGGCTCGCGATAGCGGTGAGGCAGGGCCAGCACGGCTCGCCGTACCGCTCCGTGGCTTAACCCTTTGGACAAAGCGCTGTGCTGCGTGGCCGGGCCGGAGGGCTCGGGCGCGGCTTCAAGAGGCACGGTGACAGTGGGAAAGCGCTTGAGTTCGGAGCGGAAGACATTGGCGGCGAGGGCGAAAAGCCAGGTGGAGAAGCTGGACTCGCGCCGCCACTGGCTGAGCCCGCGCCATGCACGGATAAGTGCCTCCTGAGCCAGCTCCTCGGCGCGCCCGCGGTCGCGGCAGTAGCGCCAGGCCATATTGATGAGCGGCCCCTGCCAGCGGCCAACGATGCCCTCGAAGGCCTGCGCGTCGCCGGCCAGCACGCGAACGACGTCGGCAAGGTCGCGGCCGACCCGGTCTTCAGCAGCGCCGTTGGAGCCTGTTGTCAAATCGGGCATTCTCCGTAGGGTGGGACTCGAAGACGCAGTTCAAGGTTGCATTTTGTTCCGGAAGAGGAGTTGAGGAGAAAATGCAACCGGCGCGCGGCTCCGTGTGTCCCACCGGATGCAAGCAACAATTCTGTAACAACCGAATCAGGAGGATTCTATGGTACCCGCATTTGGCAACTTGGGCCTTTGGATGTTTCTCTCCATCGGAGCGGTGGCTCTGTTCGTCGTCTTTATTCCAACCGTAACCTGGCTGGACAGCCGGCGCAAGGAGCGCGAGGCGTTCTACAAGGCGGAGACCCTCCGGCGGATTACCGAGGCATCGGGCGAAGGTGCAAAGGCCGCCGTCGAGCTGTTGCGCGAAGAGAACCGGTTTGAGCGGATCAAGAAGTATGAAGGTTTGAAGCTCGGCGGCCTGATCTGCGTCGCCGTTGGCGCGGCGACGGTGATCTTTCTGCGGTTTCAGGGCGGCCCATACCTGGCCGGGCTGATTCCGGGGTTTGTCGGCCTGGCGATACTGGTCTATGTCTATGCGCTAGCGGGAAAGTACGAGTAGGGGCCGAAGGCAATCGCGGGAAGAACTGGGCAGCGTGTTTAGGTGAGTCCGCGCAGCAGAATGCCCAGGCCCGCGCCGGTGAGGATAATCCAGGTGGCGTTGAGGCGGAACCGGACCAGCAGCGCCACACTCACCAATCCGATTGCCCAGGTCCAGCCGTCCACCAGCGTGGCGCGTCCCAGAGCCAAGGCAACGGAGGCCATGAGGGCCACGGCCGCGGCGTTCACACCGTCGAGGAAAGCGGCGGCTAGCGCCGATCTGCGGATGCGGCCGGCAAGCGCGCCTACCAGGCCTGCCATCAGGAAAGATGGCAGAAAGATGGCTGCTGTGGCGACGGCGGCTCCGGCCCACCCGCGCACCAGATAGCCCAGAAATGTGGCCGCGGCAAAGACCGGGCCGGGTGTGACCTGGCCGGCGGTGACGGCGTCGAGCAACTGCGGGCCGGTGATCCAGTGCAGGCGGTCAACCAGGTCGGCCTTGAAGTAGGCCAGGAGCACGTAGCCCGAGCCGAATACCACCACACCCAGTTTGAGGAAGACGAGAAGGAGCGGCAGCAATCCAACCCCGCCAACTAGAGCGCCGCCTATGGCCGCGCCACGAGCAGCCGAACCGGTCCCCAGGGCAGAAGGCAGAGCGGCAAACCCCAGGGCGGCGGGCGGGCGGGATCGAGTCCAAGCAACGAGGAGCGCAAGGCCGCCGGAGACCAGCAGAACCGCTATCGGCGGCGCGCCCGCGAGTACCGCCGCGAAACAAGCGAGCCCGGCCAGCGCAAGCGCCCAGCGGCGAAAGGCCATCCGGCCCAGAATCCACACTGCCTGAACAATGACAGCTATCATGACCGGCTTGGCCCCGTAGAGCAGTCCCTGCGCCTGGGGCAGGCTGCCATAGCGAACGTAGGCCCATGCCAGGGCCAGCGTGGACAGGGTGGAAGGCAGGATGAAGCATGTCCCTGCGGCGGCAAGTCCCATCCAGCCGGCGCGGCGGTAACCAAGCGCCATGGCTACCTGCGTTGAGCCGGGCCCCGGCAACAGGTTGCAAGCGCCCACCAGATCGAGGAATTCAGACTTGGACAGCCATCCGCGGCGCTCGACCGCTTCGCGCTCCATCAGCCCGATATGCGCGGCGGGGCCGCCGAAGGCCGTCAGGCCTAGGCGAAGGAAGAGGCGGACTATTTCGCCAAGCGGCAACCTGCCTGTGCGGACGGTCATACACTAGCGTTCCCCGGAAGACTGATACCAGGGCTTCCTGCGTCCGACCCTCAGGCCCGAGTCGATGACCACGGCTACCGTTCCGAACATCATGCGGAGGTCAACCCGTGCCTCGTGCAGGAACCCCAGCCACCCGTAGTGCGGCGCTTTCATCAGCGCAAATGGGCCCATCGGCCGACCCAGCAGGATAGGCAGCTTGGTCGTAATCAAGGCGGCGACGATGATTGCCAGCAACAAGAGCGCGGCGTCGCCGGCGAAGAGGCCGAGGGCGACCGCGGCGCCGCCGGCGACCTCAGTAGCGCCCACCAGCGGAGCAAGAAGATGGGGGAATGGCAGTCCGATCCCGGCAAACCGCCCCGCGCCCAGCTCGTCCGGGCGCACGAACTTGAGGATGCCTTCGGTCAGAAAGACCAGACCCACGGCTACCCGGACCAGGATCATGGGGAGTTTTCGGCGCATCGTTGCCTCCCGGCGCTTGCCTTCTCCGATCGGCCCTCTAACATACTAGAGAAAGGCCGCCATTCGAGCCAGATATTCAAGAAGCATACCTCAGGATGCGGCCGGCGGAGAGATCGAATCGGAACCGATCTCGCTATTCCTCTCGGGGCGCTGGAATTGGAGCGGGCAGGCGCATCCGATAGCCCTCGTGTGTTTCCAGCCAGCGAGCGCCCCGGCTTCCTCACTGGCTCTTCAGCAGCTTTTCAATCGCCCCCGTCAAGGCCTTTGGCTTGGTCGAGGGAGCGTAGCGCCCGGCCGGGCGCCCTTTCCGGTCAATCAGGAATTTGGTGAAGTTCCACTGGATGCCGCCCGCGAAGAGAAAGCCGAAGAGGCCGGGCTGCCTGCGCTTGAGAAAGACGTAGAGGGGTTGGGCATGGGGGCCGTTGACCTCGATCTTGGCGAAGAGGGGGAAGCTCACGCCATAGTTCTTCTCGCAGAAGGCGCCAATCTCGGCTTCGGTGCCCGGCTCCTGGGCGCCAAACTGATTCGAGGGGAAGCCGAGCACCGTGAAGCCGCGGCCCTTGAATCTGCGGTAAAGCTCTTCGAGGCCAGCCAGTTGGGGCGTGAATCCGCACTTGCTGGCGGTGTTGACGATGAGCAGAATCCTGCCCTCGAAGTCGGCCAGGCTCTGAACGGTACCGTCCAGGAGCGGGGCGGAGAACCGATAAACCGTCTCTCCCGTTTCTTCAATCAATCGAATACCTCCTTGTAGAGTGGATGCCAAGTGGGTCCGGTCCGCGTCTAAAGAAAGATGCTGCCCGGCGGAGCGGGGATGCAAAGGCGCACCAACCCGTCCGGGTCCGGTAGACTGTGAGATAGTTTCAAAATAGCCCGCGATCGCAGCGGCGGAAGTTCGCGGCTGGGGTGGCATTGGGGCCAGCCCGAGTCCGCAGGGGCCGAGTGTGGCCAAGGGAATCCGGGAAAGAAGCGATTTTCGAAGCCATGGACGCTCCGTCGGTTTGAGCGGGGTAGCCGCGGTCCAATATAATCGATCTTTCCTCGATGCAGCATCGGAAATTCAGCAGTGAGGGTGTGAATATTCTTCCCGTGAAGCCGAACTTGATGGCGAACTTTGGATCGCACCAGTACTTTCGCTCGCCGCATGGCTCCAGCCCGGTGAAGGCAAAGCACATTTGCATCGGCCGCGCCGCGCGCGCGGTGAGCCTCCTGACAGGCGTAATGCTGGTGGCGGCGCTGGCGCTGGCCGGCGGCGCCGCCATGGCGCAGCAGTCGCAGACCATCGATTCGATTCGCGTGATCGGCAACCGGCGCATTCCCAAGGAGACCGTGCTGGCTCGCCTGTTTACGCATCCCGGCGACGCCTACGACCCGATTTCGATCGAGCGCGACTTCAACTCATTGTGGAATACCGGGTACTTCGAGAATCTGCGCATCGAGCGCGAGGACTCGGAAAAGGGCATCATCCTGGACATCTTTGTCCATGAAAAGCCCACCATCCGCGAGATCAACTACAAGGGCCTCAACTCCGTATCCCAGTCGGACGTCCTCGATCGCTTCAAGAAGGAAAAGGTCGGGCTCTCTGTCGAGAGCCAGTACGACGCGGCCAAGATTCTGCACGCCACTACCGTGCTGAGGCAGATTCTTTCGGAGCATGGACACCAGTTTGCGATCGTCAAGCTGGACATCAAGGACATACCTCCGGCCTCGGTGCAGGTGAACTTCAACATCAAGGAAGGCCCGACGGTAAAGGTGGGCCAGATCAAGTTCACCGGGAACGAGCATATAAGTGGGCTGGTGCTGCGGCGGTCGATGAAGAACTTGAGGCCGATTGGCATCCCGCGCTCCATCGTCTTCGAGAATCTCTTTGCGCAGACCTTCGATGCCTCCAAGCTGGAGGAAGACACAGAGCGGGTGCGCCGGGCCTACACCGACAAGGGCTACTACAACGCCGCGGTCGAGGAGCCCAAGACGCAGATCCGGGACGAGGGCGGGCTGAACTATTTCACCTTCCGGCCGAGGAAGGGCAAGCGCATCGATATCCTGATGCCTATCGAAGAGGGCGCGCGCTACCGGCTGGGCACCATCACTTTCACCGGCAACAAGGCGGTTTCCAACGTGAAGGCCCTGCGCGGCACATTCGCGGTAAAGGACGGCGAATGGTTCAACGCCACGGCTATCGGCAAGGGCCTGGAAAACCTGAAGAAGGCATACGGGCAGTTGGGCTACATCAACTTCGGCGCCATTCCCAAGCCGGTATACGACGAACAGAAGAAGACGGTCTCGCTGGACATCGACATCGACGAGGGCAAGCCGTTTTACGTCTCGCGCATCGAGTTTCAGGGCAACACCATCACGCGCGACCGGGTCATCCGGCGCGAGTTGATGCTGGACGAGGGCAGCGTCTACAACTCCCAGTTGTGGGAGTACAGCTTGCTGCGCCTGAACCAGTTGGAGTACTTCGAGCCGCTCAAGGTGGATCAGGACTCGGAAGCTCACCAGGACGCCGAGGCGGGCACCGTGGACCTGCTGCTCAAGGTCAAGGAGAAGGGGAAGAACTCGATCGGCCTAAACGGTGGCGTCAGCGGCCTCTCAGGCGCGTTCCTGGGCGTCAACTACCAGACCAACAACTTTCTCGGCCTGGGCGAAACCCTCAGCGTGCAGGGAAACCTGGGCAACGTGGCGCGCACGTTCATGTTCGGTTTCTCGCAGCCCTACATACGGAATCGGCCAATCAACGTGGGCTTCCAGCTCTTCAACTCCAAGCAGGATTACAACGCCGCCAAGAGCTACCAGACGAGTTCCGGTTTGTCGGCGAATCTGAGCCAGGCGCAGCAATCGCTCACGCAGAACTACAACCAGGCTTCGACCGGGCTTACGTTCTCGGTGAGCTATCCGCTGAAGCGTCACGCCTTCCAGCGCGTGGGCATGACCTATTCGCTGAACAAGTCGACGATCACGGCCTTCAGCACCGCCTCGCAGACCTTCTTCCAGACCATCAGCTTCCGCTCCGGCATTCAGGGATCGAATGCGCTGGCGGGCATCGTCAACAGCTCGGCCTCGTTCAGCTATGTCTACAACACCGTCAACAACCCGTTGCGTCCGCGCAGCGGCAAGGAATACACGGCGGCCTTCCAGGTAGCGGGCATCGGCGGCAACGTGCGCTATATAACGCCGGCGGTGGCTTACAAGCGCTTCACGTCGATGCATTATCTAACGCCGTCGGCCACTGGACGCAACGTGCTGGGCTTGCGCGCGCAGTTGAGCTATGTGCGCGGCTTCGGCGGCGATGTGGCCCCGCCCAACAACCGCTTCTACTCCGGCGGCGAGGCCGAAATCAGAGGCTTCGATGTCCGCGGGGCGACGCCGTATGGATATGTGCCGAATCGCGTCACCGTCCAATTGACCAATCCCGACGGCAGTTGCGTTCCGCGCGACCCGACCCAGCCTCAGCTCAATCAGTGCATCCAGGTGCCGCTGCCGGTATATGGCATAGCCTCCATCGGCGGCGACACCAACCTTTCAGCCAATGCGGAGTATCGCATTCCCATCGCCGGTCCAGTCACCTTCGCGTTCTTTGACGACTTTGGCATCGACGCGGCCCTCGACAAGAGTCAGTTGAGGCAGAGCCCCGAGGGCTTTGCGTCACTCACGGCCCCGCTCTATGGCTGCCCAGTCTATAACAACGGTTCATGCCAGGGTGGCATTCCGGGCTCGAAGGTCGGTTTCACGCAGGACATCCGCACCATCTCCGGCACCAACTTCGTTCCGCGCATGTCTACCGGCGCCGAGATCTCGGTGATCATGCCGATCATCAACGCGCCCTTCCGCCTCTACTACGCGTACAACCCGCTTCGCCTGTATGAGCAGCCTTACTGCAACAACGTCATTCTGGGCGGCAACAAGCAAAGCTGCACGGCGCAGCTGATTACCCGCGATCTCTTCCCGCCGGGCGGCGCGGGCGACTACACCTACTCGGAGGCGCTGGCAGGCTACGGCGCGCGCTACCTTTTCCGCGAGCCGCGCAAGACCTTCCGCCTGACCGTTTCCACAACCTTCTGAGCGGGGCAGTTCCTCGCTGGGCCCAGGGCCGCTCCCAAGGAGCGGCCCTTTCCTCTTTGCGCCGGTGCGGCGATGCGCTATTTACTACAGATGCGAACCGAAAACTCCGGAGGAAGCAGAGGGTTTTAACCCCCTGAAGAATGACGAATTGACGTGGCCTTTAAGCCCGGGCCTTTGCGGGTCTTCCGGAAATCGACTGAAGTGCAACTGTAGTGAATTGCATCCGTAGTAAAGCGTGACGGCGGCCCTTGACGCGATCCCCGATGCCGGGCCAGCATGGATGCCATGCAGACACTTGGATTGTCCGGCGAGAGCAAGCGCTCCGATGGCACACTGAAGAGCATCTTCTGGCCGACGGTGGAGAATGCGTGGGACGTGGATTACCTGGGGCGTCAGGGCTTCTGGATCTGCCTGATCGTTGCGGCCCTTCAACTTGCGGTCGCGCTGTTCAGCGGCAGCGCCGTGATGATTGTCGCCGGTGTTGCGTCGGCGCTGGTGTTTTCGATTGGCGGCATGGGAACGCGAGAGGCCAGTTGGCCGGCCGCCGCGCTGGTTTTCGGCATCTATTTTGCGAACCTGCTCTTCACGCTCGCCAACCGCCAGTTTCCCGGAATCCTCGCCATAGTCGCGGCCTGCATCCTGCTGTCGAACGTCCGCGCCGCATTTCTCGTCTCGGAGTGGAGGCCTCTGGCGGAGGACGAAGACAAACCAATGCGCTTTGGGGATACGCTGGGCGACAAGCTGGCCGATCAACTGCCGGCAAAGGCCTGGCCGGTGCTGCAGATCCCCTTCTTCGGATTGGCCTCGCTTCTGCTGCTCTTGAGTCTTGCCGCGGTGGGGTTCGCGCTCTTGCAGCGGCTCGGCGTCATCCCAATAGCCGGCTCGGCGCAGCCTTGATGGCTCGCTGGGGCGGAGGACCATGCGGCGGAATTCACGGTTCGCCGGTTTGACGCTCCTACCCTGCCCTCCTATAATCCAATAAGTTCCTGCTGACCTCTCCGCTCGCGTTTTTTGCGGCTTCTGCCCCCCATCCGGCGCGGACCCATAAATGGAAACGGTATGGTTTCTCAGGAGGCACAGGCCCGGTTTCGCGCTGAGGCGCGGACGGCCAAACAGGAATTCCGAAGGAGTC
This sequence comes from uncultured Acidobacteriaceae bacterium, assembly GCA_963799145.1. GTDB lineage: Bacteria > Acidobacteriota > Terriglobia > Terriglobales > Acidobacteriaceae > Telmatobacter. The sequence goes on from CAWCWQ010000019.1 coordinate 17,587, forward strand.
TTTGCTCAAATGAAGCGTTCGCTTGCAATCATTGTTACGCTGGCCTCGGGCATGGTCCTGGGCGCAGCCGCTCAAACATCGCCCGCGCCTGCCGCCGCGGGCCGTCCCTGCCAAGGTGGCCGTCATCGCTTTCCAGGCGGCCGTCGGCCAAACCAACGAATTCCAGCGCAACTTTGCCGACCTGCAGAAGAAGTACGAGCCCAAGCGCACCCAGCTGAAGACCATGGCCGATGAGATCGACACCCTGGAAAAGCAGTTGCAGGCGCAGGGCGACAAGCTTAGCGATACCGAGCGAGCCAGCAAAGCCAAGACTATCGACGACAAGAAGAAGCAGGCGCAGCGCTTCGCCGAGGACGCGCAGAACGACCTCCAGGGGGAGATGCAGGAGGTTTACAACGGCGTGGCGTCAAAGGTCTACGATGTGCTGGCAAACTACGCGCAGCAGCAGGGATTTACTCTGGTGGTGGACGGCAGTTCGAATCAGCAGCAGGCGCCGGTTGTGCTCTATGCCAGCCCTTCTACCGACATCACGAAGGCAGTGATCGATGCTTATAACCTGAAGTCGGGCGTCCCGGCTCCGCCGCCGCAGCCTGCCGCCGCGGCGCCCAAGCCGGCCGTCAAGCCTCCCGCGGCGCAGTAACGCCGCCCGATGCCTCAAAGTATGCCACCGGAGGCCTCGCTTGGCGGGGCCTTCGGCTTGGTTGAGACGCGAACATCCGCTGGTCGATTAAGAAGGAGTTCTCCATTCAAATGAAGCGTTCCATTGCTCTTGCTTTCTTGCTTGCCTGGGGTTTTACGCAGGGCACCGCGGCCCAAACCTCCTCCGTACTGGCCGGGTCGCCCAAAATTGCCGTGATTGCCTTCCAGGCAGCCGTAGGCCAAACCAACGAGGGCCAGCGCAACTTCGCCGACCTCCAGAAGAAGTACGAGCCCAAGCGCCAGCAACTCAGGGTTCGCAGCGAGGAGATCGATACCCTCACCAAGCAGTTGCAGACGCAAGGCGAATCGTTGAGCGATGCCGAACGCGCCAGCCGCGCCAGAACCCTCGATGAAAAGAAGAAGACCTTCGACCGCGATGCCGAGGACGCCCAGAACGACTACCGCGGAGCGGTTCAGGAGCTTTACACCGGGTTGGCATCGAAGGTCTATGACGTTTTGGCGAGCTACTCCCAGCAGCAGGGCTACACGCTGGTGATGGATATGGGGCAGCAGCAGGGTGTCGTGCTGTTTGCGAATCCCTCCACCGATATCACGAAGGCTGTGATCGATGCCTACAATGTGAAGTCCGGTGTTCCCGCTCCGCCGGCGCAGCCGGCCGCGAAGCCGGCGGCTCAACCGGCCAAGCCTCCAGCGGCGCACTAGAGACAGCCGGCAATGCTCTCAGAGGCCCCAGGGGACGGGGGCCTTTGTGCTTGGAACGGAGAATGCGGGGGCCACGCGCGGGTGCCTTCGGCGCCCCCAAAATATCCACTCCGTCAACGCGCTATCTGTGGAAAAAATTGTGGATTACTTCCGCCCACATCGCGAAAGAATTCCGGATTTTCCTCTTGTCAACTCGCGCTGGATTCTGTTAGGAGTTGCAACCCCTTATTTATCAACAGCTATTTGAAGAATAGCCAGCGTCACTGCGGGTATACTCGGGAGCGGCCGCGGCTGCTTTCTTTTGGGAGGTTTCCACAGCTCCACATGAACGTCACATGACTAAAGTATCCTGCCGGTAACGGCCCAGCTGCTATTTCTGCTGATCTTCGCCTACGCGCAAGACGGCCAGGAAGGCTTCCTGTGGAATATCCACCTTGCCGATCCGCTTCATTCGCTTCTTGCCTTCCTTTTGCTTCTCCAACAACTTGCGCTTTCGCGTGATGTCTCCGCCGTAGCACTTGGCCAGGACATTCTTGCGCAGCGGGCTCACTGTCTCACGCGAGATGACCTTGGCCCCGATGGCAGCCTGAATGGCGACCTCGAACTGCTGGCGGGGTATCAGTTCGCGCATCTTCGAAACCAGCGCTCTGCCCCGTTCGTAGGCGAAGTCGCGATGGACGATGATGGAGAGCGCATCGACGGGCTCGCCCGAGACCAGGATATCGAGCTTGACCATCGGCGACACCCACTCGCCGGCCAGCTGATAATCCAGCGAGGCATAGCCGCGCGAGATGGACTTGAGGCGATCGTAGAAGTCGAGCACGATCTCGTTCAGCGGCAGCTCGTAGGTGAGCATCACGCGCGTAGGCGTCACATACTCGAAGTTCAACTGCTTGCCGCGCTTCTCCTCGACGAGCTTGAAGATGCCGCCGACGTATTCTTCGTTTGTGAGTATCTTGGCGGTTATTACCGGCTCGCGAATCTCATCGATGTTGGTGGGCTCGGGCCAGCGGGAGGGATTGTCCACTTCGAGCACGGCGCCGTCGGTGAGCTTGATGTGGTAGCGCACGCCGGGCGCGGTGGTGATGAGGTCGAGCTCATACTCCCGCTCCAGCCGCTCTTGGATAATCTCCATGTGCAGCAGGCCGAGAAAGCCGCAGCGAAAGCCGAAGCCGAGGGCGACGGAACTCTCCGGCTCGAAGAAGAACGAAGAGTCGTTTAGGCGGAGCTTCTCCAGGGCGTCGCGCAAGAGGGTGTGTTCGTGCGAGTCAACGGTGTAGAGGCCCGCGAAGACCATCGGCTTGATGTCTTCGAAACCCGGCAACTGCGCGGCGGCGGGGCGGGCGTCTTCGGTGACCGTGTCTCCGATCTTGGTGTCGCCGACGGTCTTGATGGTGGCCGCGAAAAAGCCCACCTCGCCGGCGGAGAGCTGGCCGATCTCGACGGGCTTGGGCATCAGCACGCCCATGGACTCGACCTCGAAGGACTTCGAGTTGGACATGAGGCGGATGCGCTGGCCCTTGCGCATGGTTCCCTGCATCACGCGAACCAGCACGATGACGCCGCGATAGGCATCGAACCAGGAATCGAAGATCAGCGCTTGCAGAGGCGCGTCGGGGTCGCCGGTGGGCGGCGGCAGCCGGTGAACGATGGCTTCGAGCACTTCGTCCACGCCCTGGCCGGTTTTGGCGCTCACCGGAATGGCGTCGGTTGCATCCAGTCCCACGGCCTTTTCGATCGCCTCCTGGGTACGCAGGATGTCGGCCGAAGGCAGATCGATCTTGTTGATGACGGGGATGATCTCCAGGCCATGATTGATGGCCAGGTACGCGTTGGCCAGGGTCTGCGCCTCGACGCCTTGGCTGGCGTCCACCACCAGCAGCGCGCCCTCGCAGGATGCCAGCGAGCGCGAGACCTCGTAGCTGAAGTCCACGTGGCCGGGCGTGTCGATGAGGTTGAGCTGGTAGGTGTTGCCGTCGTGCGCCTTGTACATCATGCGGACGGCATGGGCCTTGATGGTGATGCCGCGCTCGCGCTCCAGGTCCATGTCGTCCAGGATCTGGGCCTGCATTTCGCGCCCGGTCACCGAGCCGGTCAGCTCCAGCAGACGGTCGCTCAACGTCGACTTGCCGTGGTCGATGTGGGCGATGATCGCGAAGTTGCGAAGGAAGCGAACGTCCATTTGGGGTTGGAAAACGAGGGCACTCAGCGCGTTGCCGCACACCGTGCCTCTATGGCATAGCTTATCATCGGCATAGGGTCTGCCATTCAATCCATACGGCCGGCTTCGGGGCTGGGCTGCCGCAACTACTCATGCGCAACAGTTGGAATCGGTATCGTTTGCTTGCTTCGGCCGTGCTGGCGTTGTCGCTGGCGGGCTGCGACCCCTCGCAGCCTGCCAGCGCTCCCGATGAACTGCCGGAGCAGGCCACGGCGCCCGCGCTGCCTGCGCCACCGCTGCCGCAAGCTGCTCCGCAAGCTGCTCCCGCCCCGCCGCCGCTCACGCGCGAGGAGCAGCGCGTCCGCTTGCTGATCGAGCAGGTGGAGCAGGCTTACGCCTTCGGCGAGGCCGCCTATCGCAAAGGAAATCTGGTCGAGGCCAAGGTGGAGTTCGATCGCGCCGTGGATCTGATGCTCACAAGCGGCATCGACATCAAAAGGCGATTCGCGCTTGCAGGACGAGTTCGACCGCATCGTGGATGGCGTGAACGCGCTGGAGATGGAGGCGCTGAAACAGGGCAATGGATTTGTGCCCAGGGTCGAGCCCTCGCCGGCCGAGGTGGCCAGCGACGTGACCTTCGAGGTGGACCCCAACATTGTGGCCAAGGCCAAGACGCGAGTTGGCCACCACCAAGTCGGATTTGCCGCTGGTGGTGAACGACTATGTGGCCGCATACATCAACTTCTTTGCGAACACGCAGAAGGGCCACAACACTCTGTTGCATTCCTTTCAGCGCGCCGGCCGCTACAAGGCGATGATCGAGCGGGTGATGGCCGAAGAGGGCGTGCCGCAGGATCTGATCTATCTGGCCGTGGCCGAATCGGGCTTTCAGCCCCGCGCTCTCAATGGGCGCTCCGGCGCCGGCGGCATGTGGCAGTTCATGCCGCACGGCAACTACGGGCTGGCGCGCAACCCCTATGTGGATGAGCGATTCGATCCGGAGAAATCCACGCGCGCCTATGCCCGCTACATGAAGTTCATCTACGACCAACTGGGCGATTGGTATCTCTCCATGGCCGGTTACGACTGGGGCGCGGGCAATGTGCAGCGCGCCGTGCAGAAGACAGGCTACGCCGATTTCTGGGAGCTGTACAAGCGCAACAACCTGCCCGGCGGAGACAAAGAACTATGTGCCGGAAATTCTGGCCGCCATCATCATCGCGAATCATCCCACGCAGTATGGCTTCGACGATTTGACGCTCGATCCCCCGGTGCTTACCGATACGGTGACCATCAACTATTCAGTGGATCTGCGCCTGGTGTCTGATATTACGGGCGCGCCGATCGACGAGGTGGTGGCGCTGAACCCCAGCGTGCTGCGCATGACGACTCCGCCTGACGCCGCCTTCGATCTGCATCTGCCCGCGGGCACGGCGACGCTGTATGGCCAGCGCATCGAGGCCATTCCCGCGGCCAAGCGCAATGCATGGCGCTACCATCGCGTTGCTGCCGAAGACACGCTGGCCTCAGTGGCGCGCGAGTATCGCGTCTCGGAGGCGGAGCTGGCCGCTGCCAATCAACTGGGTTCGAGCGATAGCCTCCACGGCGTAGAGGCGCTGGCGATTCCGCTGGCGCCGGTAGCGGCCCCATCGGCGCGCATGGTGCTTTACACCACGCGCAAGGGCGATACGCTAGTGACCATCGCGGATCGATTCGGCGTCTCGCTGAACCAGTTGCGTCGCTGGAACAATATCGCCGGCATCAAGGTTGAGCCGGGCCGGCGGCTGCATGTGGCCGAACCCGCTCATGCATCGCGGGCGGCTCACGGTCATCGTAGCGGAGCCGACAGCGGCACTGGCGCAAAGCCGCATGAAACGGGCTCGGCAAAGGGTTCTGCCGCAAAGGCCGGCGGCCCTGCATCCGCAAAGAAGAGCGGCGCGGCGGCTGCGAAGAAGACGTCTGCTCACAAGTCTGGAACAACTGCGAGGAGCGCGGGTGCAGCGACGAAGAGCGGCGCATCGAGATCAAAGAATCGCGGCGCGCAGTAGCTTGCCGCGAAGGGCAAGCCCTCTGCCCGAAGACAAAAATTTCCCAGGTAGCTCATTACACACTTGTCATTCGATGGTGTTTGCATTCATGCTATTGCTACAATGGCTTTCGCAAGCGGTGCGGATGCGCCCGCTGCGCGAAAAAGGAAATCAAAACAACCGCAGCGGCGAGCCGCTGGAGGCAATCGGATGGAAGAAGTGTTCGGGATGTACGCGATGAGTGGTGGCAAGCTCGATCGGGAGCCGAAAGAATTGGACTCCGATCTCGATGAGAACTTTGATGTCGATGAGGAAGACGAAGAGGTCGAAACATCGAGCGTGCTGACCTCCTCGGACGACGATGAGGGATCGGCGGAAGAGTTGGTGGTCCTGGTCGTCGAAGAACCCGCATCGAAGCCGGCCGGCAAGAGGGCCGCGAAGAAGAAGCCTGCAGCGAAGAGGGCGGCGAAGAAGACTCCAGCCGAGAAGGCCGCAGTCGAGGTGGCTCCGGTTGAGGCAGCTCCGGTCGCAGTGGCCGAAGTCAAGGCGGTTCCTGCCGCGGTAGCTCCGGTGGAGCAGACTCCAGCTAGGAAGGTCGCCGCGAAGAAAGCGGCGGCGAAGAAGTCCGCTGCGAAGAAAGCTCCGGCAAAGAAAGCAGCTGCGAAGAAAGCTGCGGCAAAGAAGCCCGCTTCGAAGAAAGCAGTTGCCAAGAAGGCTCCGGCAAAGAAAGCAGCTGTGAGGAAGTCCGCTGCGAAGAAGGCTCCGGCAAAGAAAGCAGCTGTGAGGAAGTCCGCTGCGAAGAAGGCTCCGGCAAAGAAAGCAGCTGTGAGGAAGTCCGCTGCGAAGAAGGCTCCGGCAAAGAAAGCAGCTGTGAGGAAGTCCGCTGCGAAGAAGGCTCCGGCAAAGAAAGCAGCGGCGAAGAAGATTGTGTCCGCGAAGTCCGGCAAGAAGATCGCCAAGAAGCAGAGGCCCCCCAGCGCAAAGGGCGGAAAGACCGCTGCGAAGAAGGCCCAGGCAGGCAAGCGCGCCGGCAAACCGGCCAAACGAGGTAGACCGTTGGCGATAAAGAAAACGGCAAAGAAGGAGCCTGCGAAACAGACAGCGGCGAAGAAGGCCAAGAAGGCAAAGAAGGCAAAGAAGGCAAAGAAGTAGGACCGGCAACAGGCAAGTCAAGGATCGTGTAGGAGGCGGGATCGCTCCCGCCGTCCTCCCATACCGCGGGACGCGCCGTTCGGCATCCGGCGGTTCATGAGGCAGCGGCAGGGCGTTGCCGAGTTTCCGGCAACGAAACCAAGCCCATGGGGTCGAATCAGGACCGCGGAACGGCGGCGTTCATGTGCGAAGCGCCGCCGTTCCACCACGGGCCGCGCCCGTTGGTGGTTGACCGCCGCGCCCGCGTCTATCCCGGCCCGCATCGGATTCTTGGCCCGCGCACAGACGAGCTTCCACTGCCGCCACAGAACGGTCCACAGCTTGCGCCTGTTCCAGCCATCGAGGTCATCCGGCGCACCTTTGACTTGGGTGAGCCGGAAGCAGGCGGCCCAACCACGCAGTGCGGTGTCAAGGCGTTCGATAGCCCGTTGCAGGCTTTGGCCGCGAGCCTTCCGCAACGTCGCGCGGACTTTTTCCGCCAGACGCCGGCGGCTTGCTTCGGCGATCTTCGGTTTCTTGTGCCACGTCACGCTGTAGCCAAGGAACTTCCGCTCCCACGGGCGAGCCACCGCGCTCTTCGAGGCGTCGATCTTCAACTTCGAGACCTCCTCGACAAACGCCGCGACCACTTGCATCGCCCGCTCCCCTGCCCGGCCCACGCCCTGGGCGGGTACCCCGCTAGCGGCGCAGATGTTGCAGCCGTCAGCATAGCGGCAGAAGCTCAACCGGCGCCGCTCCAACTCACTTTCCAGATCGTCCAGCAGGATATTCGAGAGCAGGGGAGACAGCGGGCCGCCTTGCGGTGTGCCTTCCGCGCTCATACTCGTTACCCCGCCCTTTTCCGCCTCGCAGCGGACACCCTTGCCGTTCAGCTAACACGTCCCCCTGCCGGGTGTGTAGGGGACCTCCACCCCAAAGTGAGTGCGCCCTACCGGGCGCGCCACAGAAAACGGCGGCCTCCGCACTGGTCGGAGGCCGTCGCTTTATGCCGGTGAGGGGCTGAATCTACTTCAGGTTCCCGCTTGAATCCAGGGTGATGCCGCCCGGCCCCTTGTTCTTCTTCTCTTCGTTGGCCTTGCGCGTACCCATCGACTTCGAAACCCATTCCTTTGCTGTGGCCACATCGGCGCTGACCGCATCGGCGTTGCCGTAGTCCACATCCGCCTTGCACCGGTAAATCAGGTTAAGGTACTGCATGGCGTCGTCGTAGTTTGGGCGGTTTGCCAAGGCCTGGTTCAAATACTGGAGGCCCTCCTCAACCAGCGGACCGTTCTGAGCCTTGAGAGGCTCCATCACCTGCTTGGGAGCCTTTACATTGCCCTCGCCGTCATCGTTCAAGCCGGCAGTCGCCAACGCCTTCAGCGTGTTCAGGTGGGCCTGCGTCCAGTCGATCACGCCCACCGTATAGGCAGCCTCGGGATCCTTGTGGTCCACGGCCAGTACTTTCTTCTGCCATGTCCTGGCATCGTCCAGCTTCTTAAGGCTGAGATAAAGGCCGGCAACCTGCTTCATGCTATTTACGTCGCTTGGATCCTTGGCAAGAACTTCCTGGAAGATGTCAATCGCCTGCTGCGCGGTCTTCAGGTTCTCCGCCGTCTCCAAACCAGGCACCACGCTTTGGGCCAGCGCCGTCGCCAGATAGCTCTTTGCCATCGGCAGCCCCGGGTCGAGCTGTGAGGCCGTTTGGAAGTGCCCGATCGCCTCTTCATACCGGGCGCTCTTGTAAGCATCCACTCCCTTGTTCAACTGGTCGCGGGCTTTAAGCTTGTCGCACCCGCTCATGGCAACCACCATGGCGGCCAGGGCGACCGCAAGCGCCGTAATACGTGCGGGTCCATTCATGTTCGTGTCCTTCTCCTTGAGGCGGGCAAATAACGATCGCGCGCCTGGAATCCTATGAAGCTGGCCGCGGGAGGGAGTTTCCGAAACCAGGATGAAAAAATTGTACTCCTGTTTCCCGCCCGCATAGACTGCCCCCGGACGGCGCCGCCAACCCTGGGTTCGGCCGGGCCAATGCCAACGCCCGGCCACCTATCTTAACAACCTGAGCTTCGGCTGCCATGCAACAGAGGCGGCCGGAAACCGACAAGCGCCCGATGCCGAATGCCTGGGCAAACTTCGCCGCTCAGGAACAACTGCCCAGAACAGCCGGCTACTGGCCGGCCATGATCTTCGGCGTCATCAATCCGATGTGATCCACGTTGGCCGCCTTGCCCATGTCGATGATCTCGGCCACATAGCGGAAGTCCACGTTGTCGTCGCCCCTGACGAACATGACGCGCTCCGCGCGGTTGGCATAGATATCCTGAAGCTTCGGCAGCAGATCCCGCTTGGCGTAGTCGTCCTGGTTGATCTTGTACGCGGGGAGCGCGCCGGGGCGGTAGATCACCTGCACCACGATCGTGCGGTCGGGCGGCTGACTGTCTTTCGGCTGATTCTTTGGCGGCTGGGGCACCAGCGCATCCAGGCCTTTCGGCGTGGTCGGCACGATGACCATGAAGATGATCAGCAGCACCAGAAGGATGTCGATCATCGGAGTCACATTGATGTCGGACGAGTAGCCTCCCGCGCCCCCACCAGTTGTCATTGACATGGCTAAAAACTCCTCGGTTCCTCGAATTCGTTATGATTCAGCCCGCGGCCGGGATTACTGGCCTACAGGGGTGCCAGCTTCGCGCTTCTGCGTCAACAAGCCCACGTCGTCCACGCCGGCGGTGCGCACTGCGTCGATGGCGTCTTCAACCGCCTTATACTGCGCCCGCGCATCGGCGCGCACGAAGATCGTCTTGCCCGGCTTGACGGACAGCTTTTCGCGAACCATGCCGCCAAGCTGATCGACGGCAACATGGTTCTGCCCCAGAAAGACGTCTCCGCTGCGAGTGATCGCGACGACAATGGCGTCTTCCTTGTCCGCATCCGGCATGTTGGTGGGATTGTCGACACTGACCATATCGACAGACACCTTGTTCTGGAGCATGGGGGTGATGACCATGAAGATGATGAGCAGCACCAGCATGACGTCGACCATGGGGGTGACGTTGATATTGGAGTTAACCTTACTGCCTTCGTTGCGAACCGAAATTGCCATTGTTGGGCTCCGTGCCAGAGATTCTTAATCCGGATAGCCTCCGGCGTTGCTGCCAATCGCCTAAGCGGCGCGAGGCTCAAACGGGCGGGCGGAAGAGAACTTCGCTCCGCCGCCCTCCCAAATTATTCCCGCTCTTGCCAAACGGCTCGCTTAGCGCCTGTGGCTCTGCTTGATGAAGTAGTCGACCAATTCGCTGGAGGAGTTGTCCATCTCCACGTCGAAGTTCTCGACACGGCCGGTATAGTAGTTGAACGCCATGACGGCGGGGATGGCCACGAACAACCCGAAGGCCGTGGTTACCAGAGCTTCGGAGATGCCGCCGGCGACCGCGCCGATACCCGCGATCTTCTGCTGGGCGATCTGCTGGAAGGCGTGCAGGATGCCGATGACGGTTCCGAGCAGCCCGACGAACGGAGCCGTGGCGCCGATGGTGGCCAGTACGGAAAGGCCCCTCTTCAGCTTGGCGTGCACGATGGCCTCAGCCCTTTCCAGCGCGCGGCCCGAGCTGGCAATGGTCTCTTCGGTCGGCAAGCCGGCTGAGGTGCGGAACTCCTGAAGACCCGCGGTAACGACCTCGGCCAGGTGAGACTTCTTGTTGCGGTCGGCGATCTTGATGGCTTCTTCGAGCTTGCTGTCCTTGAGCGCGCCGGCAACCTTGGGCGCGAATTCGCGCGACTGCTTGCGGGCGGCGGAGAAGTACAGGTAACGGTCGATCATCACGGCCAGCGACCAGATCGACTCGATGAACAGGACGATTACCACGCAACGTACCAACCATCCCATGTTTTCCCATAGCTGTATGGGGCTGAAGCCGACGGCCGCCTCTTCCTGAAAGAGGGCCAGGCTGCTGACCGTATGCGAAGCAAAATGCGCGAGCTGAGCGAGAATCACTGAATCGTTCCTCCTAAGGAGTTTCTTGTGAACTGGGATTGTCCGCCGCGGCGGACCGTTGCTGGGAATGCGGCCCGTTTCCGATTCGCATTCAGGTCAAGAGCAAGGCCCCTACCCAAAGACCGGGAAGAAACCCAAAGTGAATTCATCCGCCGAGCGTGAAGATCACATTCACCGTGGTCTCCACTTCCACCGGTTCGTTGTTCAAAAGGTAGGGCCTGTACCGCCAGGTCTTCACGGCATCCAAAGCGGCCTGCTGCAGCATCGCCGGTCCGCTGACAACGTGCAGACCCTCGATCGATCCGGTCTTGGAAATGGTGGCTTGCAGAACCACCGTGCCAGAGACGCGGGCAGCCTTGGCAATGGGGGGATAAACAGGCGGGGTCTTCTGAAGCAGCATGCCGACCGCCACGCCGGCCGAGATGTTCACTTTCTTGGGCGCCGCGGCTTTCACCTGGGGCTTGTTGGCGCCGCCGAACATGTCGGTTACCGCGCTGGTGCTGCCGCCCAGGCCTTCCATGCCGGCTACGCCAAAGCCGGAGGTGGGCGGCGCTTCCTTCTCGGCCACCATCTTGATGTCGTGGGGAATCCGGGTCGGAGCGGTCAACTGATTGTTCATCATCTCCGACTGCACATGAACCACATGGACCGCCTCTGGCGGCGGTGGTGGCGGCGGCGGCGGCGGCGGCGGCGGCGGCGCAACCAGTTGCGTAAGCATCGCGGCCCTTGGCAGCGCCTCGGGATAGATCAGCGGAATGAGGATGAGCAGGACTAGAACGGAACCGTTGACGATGCCTGTGACCAGCATCCAGCGGCCGCTCTTGGTCTTGATCCTGCCCGCGGATTCAAACGTGGAATCTTCAAACATGGCCAGCCTCGAATCGGGTGTTGGTTACTTCTAGTTAGACACCGCGCGAACTTGAAATGTTCCCAACCGAAAACAATCTGCAACTCAAACGTTCTCCACCTTATCAGAGCAGAGCCTCACTTGCAAAGGGTGCCACAAAATGGGAGCAATATCTGGTCAAAAATGGACTAGACTCTGGCGCGTTTTGCAGCCGGAAGGGCAGCCGCATTGCCCTTCCGCGCCCGCCACTCCTGCCAGGCCACGAGCATAGGCGCGGCGATGGCGATGGAAGAGTATGTGCCAATCAGAATACCGACCACGAGCGCAAATGAAAAGCCGCGCAAGACCTGCCCTCCGAAGATGTACAGCGACAGCACCGTCAGAAACGTCAGGCCGGAGGTCAGGACGGTCCGGCTGAGCGTCTGGTTGATGCTGCGGTTAACCACATCCGGCAGCGACTCGCGCCGGCTGAGGCGCAGGTTCTCGCGAATGCGGTCGAAGACCACGATGGTGTCGTTCATGGAGTAACCCACCAGGGTCAGAATGGCTGCAATCACGGTCAGGCTGATCTCCTGGTTGGTGAGCGCGAAGGCGCCGATGGTGATCAGCGTGTCATGGAAGCAGGCGACAACCGCCGCCACGCCATAGATGAGCTGGAAGCGGAACCAGAGGTAGACCAGCATCCCGGCCATCGAGTACAGCGTGGCCAGCACGGCCTGTTTTTCCAACTGCTTTCCCACGGTTGGGCCAACCACCTGGACGTTGCGCACGGTGAAGGGGTTGTCGTAGTGCGCCTGGAGGGCATCGACGATCTGCTGCCGGCCGGTATCGAGCGCGGCTTCGTTCTGCTGTTCCGGCAGGCTGATGAGCACTTCGTTATTGCTGGGCTCATCGACATTGTGGATGTTCTGGATGCTCGCATCCTTGATGCCCGCCGCCGAGGTGGCCTGGCGAATCTTGTCCACGTCAGGCGCCTGCTGAAACTTCACCTGCACTTGCGTGCCGCCCTTGAAGTCCACCCCAAGCGGTACCGGGCTGCCAATTTGCTTCCAGTGCACGCCCATCGAGACGATGCCAGCCACGCTGAAGATCAAAGAAAAGGCGAGGAAGTACCACTTCAGCCTCAGCCAGTCCACATTCACGCCGCGAAACAATTCCACTTGTTCTCTTCCCTTCCTAGGAGCCGGTGTCCGCCAGCGGACTCCGGCATGAGTTAAGACCCCAGGCCGCGCTCGGCAGCCCCTATTCCCTTAGTCCCTCAGTCCCTAATCCCTAATCAAATGGAAACCGCTTCACCGGGCTTCATCTTGTTCAAATGGGCGTCGAAGATAACCCGCGAGACGAAGACCGCCGTAAAGAGGTTAGCCGCCAGCCCGACAGTCAGGGTGGTGGCAAATCCCTTCACCGGCCCGGTGCCGAAGATGAAGAGGATGGCCGCCGAAACGATGGTGGTCACGTGGGTATCGACGATGGTGATCCAGGCATGCTCAAAGCCCTGGTCTACCGCCGCCGCCGCCGCTTTGCCGGCGCGCACCTCTTCGCGGATGCGCTCGAAGATCAGCACGTTCGAGTCCACGCCCATGCCGATGGTCAGAATCACTCCGGCGATTCCCGGCAGCGTCAGCGTGGCGCTGGAAACGCCCATGAATCCCAGCAGGATAATCAAGTTCAAGAGCAGCGCCAGATCGGCATTGATGCCCGACCCGCGGTAATAGACGAGCATGAAGGCCATCACCACCAGCAGGCCCACAATGGCCGCCGTCACGCCCTTCCTGATGGAATCCGCGCCCAGCGACGCGCCCACAAAACGCTTCTCCAGCTGTTGCAGCGAGGCAGGCAGCGCGCCGGTGCGCAGCAGCTTCGACAGCGCCGGCAACCTCATCCGGCGAGAAGCTGCCCCTGATCTCGCCGGAGTCGTGGATTGCGCTCTCGATAGTGGCCACCTCGCGGATGTGGTCGTTCATGACCACCGCCATTCTCTGCCCCACGTTCTTGCTGGTGTAGTCGTAGAAGCGGTCGCCGGCTTCGTTGGTCAGGGTGAAGCGGACGTTCCGCTGCCCGGTGTTCTGATCGGTGCCGGGATCGGCGGAGCGGAAGTCGCTGCCGGCCACCACCGGCGCCCGCTGCAACACATACACGCTCTGCGACTCTGCGCCGCCGGAGCCGCCCTCCAAAACCCCGGAGAAGCTCTTCAGTTCCTCATCGGCCGGGATGCTGCCGCCCTGGCTGGCGATTGCTTCCTGCTCGTCCTTGTAAGGACCGCCGACCACAGGATGAATCTCAAGGCGGTTCGTGCCCTGGATAATGGCCTCGATCTGGCTTTCGTTTTCCACGCCCGGGCAGGTCCACCAGAATCTGGTTGTCGCCCAGGCCATACTCCTGAATCTGCGGCTCGCTGACGCCCAGCGCGTCCACGCGATCGCGTATGGCCTCGATGGCCTGCTGGACGGTCTTCTTTTCCAGAGCCGTCTCGATCGGCGGCTTCATGGTCAGCGTCCAGGCATTGTCCGCGCTGCTCAGGTCGTATTCATTGGAGTACTTTGTACCATCCAGGAGATCCCGAACGGCGTTGGAACTGGCGGCCGGAGCGCCTTCAATGCGGATCGTCTCCGGCTTGGCGGGATCTGGCTTGAAGACCTGCGAAAAGCTGAGGTTCGCGGCCTTCATATCCTGCTGGATACGCCCCACCGTATTGTCCGTCTCGGCGCCGACCGCCTCCGATACCACCACCTGCAAGATCAGGTGGGCGCCGCCCTTAAGGTCCAATCCAAGGTGAATCCGGTTGCCGATGGCCTGAGTAAGGGCCTTGCCGCTCATCCCCGAGGGCACTCCGACGATGCCGTAGACGCATATCGCCAGGACCGCAACAATCAGGGCAATTTTGTTCTTGAGATTCTTCTTCATCGTCCCGTTTCTCTAGTCCAGATGACTAAAACTCTGTTCGAAAAGATCAAGAGCCCGAAGGCCCGTCTTGCGTCGTAACCGAGGCGATCGCGTTCTTTGCCACTTCCAGCTTGATGCCGTCCGGCGCCACGCGGATCACGATCGTATCGTCCTTGATGGAGAGAATGATGCCGCGAATGCCCCCCGCCGTGGTGATCCGGTCGCCCGCCTTGATGGAGCCCAGCATCTGCTGCCACTCCTTCTGCCGCTTCTGCTGCGGGCGGATCATAACGAAATAGAGCACCGGGATCAAAAGAAATATGGGCAGAAACCCGATGGCGCCCCCACCCGTACCGGCGGGCGCTGCCGCCCAAATTGCCAAACTCGTCGCCACACTCATCCTTTACTTGCCCCCGGCTTTGAGGCGGGGGCCGTCAAAAAAACTTGTCTCCGGGAATGGACTCAGCTCGATCCAGGCCGCCGAATGCGCCCGGCCCGGGCTCTCGCCAGACTCCGGACTGGATCGCCCGGTTGCGCAGGCCCCAAAGAAACAATCGTAAACCGCGCCCGCATCCATCCGTGGAACCCAACCGCCGTCTGCTTCCTGCTCGACACGGCTTCTTCCGGTATCCCGATCCGGAAGTCCAAGTTCCGAATTCGCACACTTCGCCCGTGCACCTTCGGCGCGAATTCCGGAAGAATGCCCTCAATGATAAGAAACGCGCGGGCTGTTGCGTGTCAAGGAGCAGCGGCCTGGAATCGGTCGCCTGCCGGCTTTATCCAGCGCGTTTCCGCCGCCGCGCCCACTCCTTACAAAGGTTTTACGGATCGTCTACCCAATCCTTACCACTTGTGGCCTTTGCTGGAGAAGTGCGGTTCTCCGCTCCGGGCGCCTGGCAACGAACGCCCCGCACAGTGGAGTGGGGGGACAGGAGTCAAGCCGATGCTTGAATTCAACACTGTCGCGATTTTGCTCATCTCGACGAGTTTGGCCGTAGCCTTCTTGCTCTGGGTGCTATGGAATTTCTTGAAGCAGGATACCGAGATCGCATCCTGGATAGCAGTCCGCCGACGGAAGGCAGATGCCGGTTCGCGGCGATCCAATCTCAGAGGCGTGGCGTCCGGGCAGCCTGCTTTGCCCAAGGCGTGATCGCTCACTTCAGCCCGCTCTCTTCAGTTTCCCGATAGCGGAACCCCGGCCGCGAGCTGCTCAGAGAGAGCCGCTTACCCTCGAAATTCGGCAGAGTAGCAGAAGCTTGCGCCCTCGGCGCCATCCTACTTCGCGGCCGGCGCAGCCGTCTCCGGCTCGTCCCCGGCCTCCTCAACCAACACCGCCGAGCCGGGAACGACGTCGAAGCTGACGGCATCCCTGCCCGCCGGGTGAAAGGAAATCCGCAGCGGTTCGCGCTGCCACTCGGCCGGACCGCAGACCGGCTCGGGGTGATTCTCCGGATCGAAGGCAGCCAACCTTTTAGACAGCACAGGCTTGCGCGCCGCTACCTGGGCCACCACGGCATACAGGCTCTTGCCGCTGGCCGTAACCCCGCAATAAGCGCCAAAGTCGCGGAACCAGCTCACCTGGCTCACACCGGGGTTGTACTCCGGCAGCTTCAAAGGCGCCGCATGGCCGGTCGCGCGGTCCACCAGCAGCCACGGGCCCCGCTGCCAGACCCATCGGCTGGCTGCCGAGGGGGGCTTATCGATGGACTTGTCTCCGGTTGTAGGCTTGTCGTCGGGCAGGGCATCGTTGAGCCGGATCGCGCGCCGCACCGCGAAGCTGCGGTCGGTCACGTCGTGGGCGTCGCCGGTGGTCCATTCCTTCAGCGCGCCGTCTACGAGCAGCGCGCGAATCTTCAGTTCGCTCTCGCCTGGAAGCGCGCCCGCCGGGTCGCCAGCCTTCGAGTACGGCACGCGCCGCACCGCGCCCAGGACCACTGTGTGGGCCTTGCGTGGGGCGGCAAGAGCCGCCGGAACCGCCGCAAACGCCGCTACTATGACCAACACTGCAATCTGCTCGCCGACTCTCATGCTGTTACTCCTGAGATGTTGGCGCAAATCCGGTGGGAAGAAGATACGGTCTATCGCCCGTACGCAAATACTTCAAAATCAATGGGGCGGTAACCGCTGAGGGCGGGCTTTCACGATCCCCGCTCCTCGATTTGTCCCAGGCCTATGAACCGAGACCCCGGGTGCCCCGCTATCGTGCATATGTGCGTCTATAGCAGTTCCAAAAACTGATCCACGGTCAGACCGGCCGCCCTGATTAGTTTCCGAAGCGTTCCTACAGAAAGTTCTTTGTGTTGAGGAACAGTGAGATTCGCGCGTTCGCCTGCCTTGGTCATCATGACGTGGCTCCCCACCTGTCCCCTAACCTGCCACCCTGCGCGCTCGAATGCCTTGATTGCGGCCTTGCCGGCAATGTTGCCGAGTTGCCCCATTTTTGTTTCTCCAGCGGCCTTAACTCATCGCTGACTCATGTTGCTATAGGAAATCGAATTATCGGCAACAGCCAACTGCCAAGGGTCCAACAGAATAGAATTCTTTCAGACGGCGACGACGATTGGAGTTTGGTGAGGGGGTATCGAGCCGACGGCCTTCTGATCTTCGGCCCACATCCAGCCTGTAATAGCCTCCCGAATGTTCTCCAGAGCCTCCTTCTCGTCGCGGCCCTGCGAGACGCACCCCGGCAGGGCAGGACACTCGGCTACGATCCATCCATCTTCCGCTTGCTCCAGCGTAATGTGAAACATCATGCCGGGATCTCCTTTACCTTGATTGTAGCTTCCCTCCTAAGGTTGTGCCGCCTCCACCGCCCGAGCCACGCGGAAGGCCGTGCCCTCGTTGAAATGGCGGGCAAGCACCTGCATTCCTACCGGCAGCCGGCCTGGGTCGCGCCGCATGGCACCGTCACGCCGCAGATACCCGCCAGGCTGGCCGTGACCGTATAGATGTCGGCAAGATACATGGCCAGCGGATCGCCTGTCTTCTCGCCCAGCTTGAATGCCGGCATGGGCGCCGTTGGCGTTACGATGGCGTCTACCGAATCGAAGGCGCGCAGAAACTCCTCGGCCAGGATGCGCCGAACCTGCTGCGCCTTCAGATAATAGGCGTCGTAGTAGCCGGCGCTCAGCGCGTAGGTTCCCAGCAGAATGCGGCGCTTGACCTCGGCGCCGAAGCCCTCGTCTCGGGAGTGCCGGTACATGTCGGCCAGATTCTCCGGCGCTGCCGTTCTTTGCCCGTAGCGCACGCCGTCAAAGCGGGCCAGATTGGCGCTGGCCTCCGCCGTCGCGATCAGGTAATAGGTTGGGACGGCGTAGCGGGTGTGCGGCAGCGAAACCGGCTTGACCGCGCAGCCGGACGCCTCCAGCGCGGCAATGCCGGATTCAATGGCCGCGCGCACCTCCGCATCGAGACCCTCGGCAAAGTACTCTGGGGGAACACCGATTCGCAGCCCCTCCACCGGACGATCGCTCTCGGCGGCATAGTCGGCGACCGGCGCCACCGAGCACGTGGCGTCCTTGGGATCGTGACCCGCGATAACGCCGAGCAGCGTGGCTGCGTCGCGCACATTCGCCGCAAACGGCCCAACGCGGTCCAGCGACGAGGCAAAGGCGATCAGCCCGTAGCGCGAGACCCTCCCATAAGTGGGCAGCACGCCCACCACTCCGCAAAAGCTGGCCGGCTGGCGGATGGAGCCGCCGGTATCTGAGCCCAAGGTAGCCACAGCCATGTTGGCCGCCACCGCCGCCGCCGAGCCGCCGCTCGAACCCCCCGGAACCCGCTCCGTATCCACCGGGTTGCGCACCGGCCCGTAAGCCGAGTTCTCGGTCGAGGAGCCCATGGCAAACTCGTCGCAGTTCAGCTTGCCCAGCAGAACCGCGCCCGCCGCTTCAAGCCTCTGGACCGCCGTGGCGTCGTACGGAGGACGGTAGCCCTCGAGAATCTTCGACCCCGCCGTGGCCGGCGCTCCGCGCATCGCCAGCACGTCCTTGATGCCCACCGGAACGCCGGCCAGCGCGGGCAGCGGATCGCCCTTGGCGGCCAGCGCGTCCATGCGCTCTGCCTGCTCAATCGCCCGCTCTTTGGTCAGGCTCAAATAGACATTCAGCAGCGGATTCACCTGCGCGATGCGCTCATAGTAGCCGGCGGCCAGATCCACGGCCTTGGCGCGGCCGGCGGCAAGATCGGCACGCAAGGCGGCCAGAGTCCTGGGCTTTTCAACAAAGGTTTCAGGCATTGTGGCTTCGCTGGACAATCGAATCCGTCCCATTTCCGGCCTTTTCTGGGCCTTCTAGTGGTCTTGTCGTGGCCGCGCTGCTCCCCCGCCAGCCGCTGACCCCATCCGAGCAACGATCTTACCGCTCAATCACCTTGGGCACCTTGAAGAAGACCCCATCGGTCTCCGGCGCCTGCGATAGTACAGTGGCCCGATCGAGCGACGGCAACAGCACATCGGCCCGCAATACCCCGTTGCCTGCGTCCGGCAGCAGCTCGCTCACCTGCGCCAGCGGGGCCACCCCGGCCGTGTCCAGCTCGTTTAGCTCGGCCACTTGGTCGAGAATGGCGTTCAGGTCATGCAACATGCGCGGAGTCTCCTCCGGCGTCAGCTCAAGGCGCGCCAGCTCGGCCACGCGTTCTACGTCTTCCACAGTTACCCTGGCGGTCATTCTGTTCCCTTCCCCCGTTCCTCGTCACCGGCCTCGCCGCTATTCCATTTCGGACGTTCCGCTAACGCCCCGAAGATTGAGTATAGCCCGTCCCGGTTTCCGGCCCGCGCCCTACCCAGGGCAATTGCATGAACCTGGAAATCTAGGAGGTTCTTGTTTTGAAAGGGCACGGCTTCAGCCGTGCCGCAAGACAACCGCAGAAATCCGGGCTTCAGCCCCTGAGGGATGGTTTTGAAGTGTTCGATGCATCCCTCGGCGGCTAAAGCCGACACAGCATTGGCCTCGAAATCGGCACGGCTGAAGCCGTGCCCTTTGAAAGCTATCGCAAACTGTGGTCCAAAAGCTTCATGCGATTGCCCTAGGCGCATCTGCTCAGTCCACAGTCAGCGTCAAAGTCACGCTGTGCTGCACTCCCGCCGCGGCCGCGGACACAGGAATCGAATACGCGCCCGCCGGGGTTCCACTGGAGCCGCCTTGCCCGCCCGAGCCGCCCGAGCCGCCGCCGGAGCTTGTGCAACTGGCGACGCCGCCCGCCACAATTGCGAACAGCGCCGCCAGCAACAGAATTCTGCGCCGCCGCCAGCCGAAGGGCAGCAAGACCAGCCAGCAGGCCACCGGAAGAACGCGCCACGCCAGGGGATATTCCAACTGAGCCGTCGCCTTGGTAGTCGAGATCTCCACCGTCACGTTTCCGGTCGCCCCGTTCAGCGTTTCGGTCGCCGGGTTGAAGAGGCAAAGAGCATTGGCGGGAAGCGTTCCGCACGCGAACGTAAATGTCCCTCCTGAACCATTCAGTGGCGTGATGGCCAACTTGTAGTCGGCGGTCAGACCGGCGGCTACGGTTTGGCTGGCCGAGCCGACGACCGCCAGGGTGAAATCGAGGCTCATCCCGGAAAGCGGCACGGAAGCGCCCGCCGCGACCGCGGTGCTGGTCGCCGTGAGGGTCCCGGTCTGCGCGCCCGCGCTGGTGGGCGCGAACTCGACGCCCGCCGCGCAGCTCTGCCCCGGCCCCAGGGAGGCGGAGCAGGTGTTGTTCACGATCTGGAAACCCGCCGTAACCGCCAGCGCCAGGTTTGTCAGGCTGGCCGACACTCCCGTATTGGTTACGGTTACACTTGTCGGGCTGCTGATCGCGTTGGGAGCCGTGGCGGCAAAGACGATCGCCGAGGGCGCCACCTGGATCGCCGCTCCCACCGCACCCGTACCGCCGAGCAGCACGGTCGCCGAAGTCGCCACCGAAGCCGAGCTGACACCCAGCGTCCCCGACGCCGCCCCCACTGCTGTTGGCTGGAAGATAACCCCCACAGTGCAGCTTGCGGCGGCGGCAAGGCTGGCAGTGCAGGTGTTTTGCGTTACGCCGAACTGCGCGGTTGGAGCGAAGGCCGGCGCAGTAATCGAAGCGCTGCTGGAATTGGTCACGGTCACTGTCTGCGCCGCGCTTGTCTGGCCTAAGGCGGTCACCGCGAAGGTCAACTGCGCCGGGCTCACATTCAGCCCTGACCAGACCTGCCCCGTGCCGCTCAGCGCCACTGTCACCGGCGCCACTCCGGCCGTCGAAGAAGTGACCGTAAGCGAAGCCGCGCTGCCTCCCGCCGCGGCGGGCGAAAAGATCACCTGCGCCGCGCAGCTCGCCGCGCTTGCGAGGGTCGCTCCGCAGGTGGTGGCGCCAGTCGCAAAGCTGCTGGCGGCCTGGCCCGTGATCTGGAAGCCCACGTTGGCCATCGGCGCTCCGCCGGTGTTGGTCACCGTCAGCGTCAGCGCCGAACCGGCCGCGCCCACCAGCTGCGCCGCAAAGCTCAGGCTCGACGGATTGACGCCAATCGCCGCCGGTTGAACGCCCGTCCCGCTCAGGCCCACTGTCTGGGTGCGAAGCGCGTCGGCGACCGTCAAAGTTCCCGTTTGCGAACCCAGTTGGGCTGGCGCATAGTTCACGCTGATTGCGCAGCTCGCTCCCCCGGCCAATTGCTTGCCGCAGGTGTCCGACTCCGTGAACGGGCCGCTCACGGAGATCGCGATACCGGTCAGCGGCAGATCTCCGGTGTTCATGAGAGGGAGCGTCTGCGCCGGCGACAACTGCCCCACCGCGACGGCGCCAAAGCTCGGCAGGGTTGCCGGAAGAGTAGTGTCTGCCGGCGCCGCCCAGCCAAAGCCGCTCAGCGCAACCGTCTGGGTTCCAGCCCCATCGGTCAGCGTCAGGGTTCCCGATGCCGCGCCCTGCTGGGTGGGCGCAAAATCCAACTGTATCTGGCAGTAAACCTGCGGCTGGAGCGCGCTGATTCCGCATGAGTTGCTGGAAATGGCGAAGGGAGGAGTGATGGTGACGCCGGTGATGGAGACCGCGGCGCTGCCGGCGTTCTGAACGCCCACCGGAAAGAGGCCGGAGGCCGTCCCCACCGCGACCGGGGAAGACGAGGAGCTTTGGCCGGGCGCTGGGTCAAAGCTGATGGCGGCCGGGGTCAGCGTTACCACGCTCGACGGCGTTCCCGTTCCGCTCAACTCGATCGTCTGCAACTGCCCGCCATAGACGTTGCCATAGATGGTCAACTGGGCCGTCCGCGTTCCCGTCCCGGCGGGCGCAAAGGTGACCGTCAGGGCGCAGCTCCCGCCCGGCTGCTCGGTCGCATTGGTGCAGTTATCGGTGGTTACGCTGAAGTCGCCGGCGCTCATGGCGGGCGAAGCGGTCGAGCTGAGGGGAAGGCTCCCGGTATTCGTCACGGTCACCGTCAGCGAGGCGCTCGCCCCGGCCGCAACCGGGTTGGTATAGACCACAGGATTCGAGGGGCTTACGGAGGCGGTCGTCAAGCCGGTACTTGTGGTCCATAACGGAGTTTGCCAGATGCCGCGGCCGTATGTGCCCACTACCAGCACCTGGGCCTCCGAGGCCGTCGAAGAGGCGCTCAGCTGAACCGCCGGCGCCGCGGGAAGTCCGGTCCCGAAGACCGACCAGCAGTTGGAAGTTGTGTTGGCGCAGGTGGCGATCTGGGTTGTGAAGTACACTCCCCCGTCGGTTGCCAGATAAACCGTATTGGCGTCCTGGGGATCCACCGCCAGGCTGTTGACCGGAACCGCGGGAAGATTTGACATTAGCTGAGCCCAGCGCGCCCCGCCATCGGTGGAGCGAAAGACCGATCTCACTTTCTGGGTAGTTGAGCGGATCCCGTCCACGGTCGCGTAGACCGTGTTGCCGGCCGGGTCGTGAGGGTCGATGACGATACTGGAGATGTCCAGGCCGTAGGTGTTCATCGCGTGGCTAGGGTCGTTGGTCACCGGATTCAGGGTCAGGTCCTGCCACGCGGACCAGCTTCCCGCAGCCGAGTTGTAGGTTGCCCCCAGCACATGGCCGGGCAGCAGCGAGCCTCCATCCGCCGAGCCGTACATGCCCACGTAAACCGCTTCGCCGCCTTTGGGAAGGGTGAGCGAGGCGGGCAGCGCCACCGCGGCCATCGAGCGAATCAGGGCATCGCCATTGCAGGAGCCGGTGGAGACCGAATTGTCCAGAATGGGGCTGACCGCGTTGCCCGCGCTCCAGCCAACGCCGTTGGCCGGTCCGCGCCACACCCGGCAGGTTCCGATGAGCAACTGCTTCTCATTGAGCGGATCCACCAGGAAGGGCGCAGGCAGAGTCATCGTGTAACCATCCCCGCCCACATCCGCGTCGTTGACCACAGGCGCGCTGCCGAAGGAGGCCGGAGTGCAGGGCGACGCCTCGTTGCACAGATAGATGGAGACTCCGGGCTCGTTGTTCACATACCAATTCAAGTTGTTTCTGGAGTCGATCGCTACCGGTCCGCCATCGCCGCCCATGATCTGTGGCCAGTCGGCTGTCGGCCCGGAGGCGCCGGTCGCGCCCGCTGTCCCGTTCATTCCCAGTCCGGCCATCATCGTGTAGGGAGTGCTCTGGACAGCGGAGATGCTCACCACTTCGGCCAGCGATCCCAGGCTCCCGTTCAAATTCTGGAAGTGAGTGGCGTCGGCCGCCGCGCAAACCTGCCCCGTCTCGCCGATCCCGTCCATCGAGCGCCAAAGCCCGCTGTCGTTACCCAAAAAGACCCCCAGCGGATTGGCCCTGTTCCACTCCAGCGCGTGCTGGTAGCCGGCCACCTGGGCGCTCATGCAAGTGCTTGCATTGGTGGTGTTGCGCCACTGGCAGCCCTGCGCCAGTGGACAGTTGGTCTTCCACAGGTCGTTGGCCCCGGCCAGCAGCGTCGTCTCCTGTCCGTTGGGGACCGCCGCCAGGGCCAGGTCATAGTCGCCGTTGGCGATGGTCGCCGCTCCGTAGATTGTGCTCGTCTCGAGAGCCGCCGTATTCCACTGCTGCTGAAAGGAGATTTGCTGGTTCGCGCAAGCGCCCCCGCTCACGGCGCACTGGTCCTGCCAAATTCCCTGGTCCTGGTTATTGGCATCCACCGTCCAGGCAAAGGTATCGCCGGTGAGCGGGTTCACCGCCAGCGCGCCGCGGAAGATGGGGCAGGCGATGGAGCCGATCGAGCCGGTGTTGGTGGGGCAAAAAACCGCGCCCAGCCCCGATCCCGGTTGCACCGCCAGCCGCGTCCAGGTTACGCCGTCCGCCGACTGGTAAAACCCGTGGTAGCGCACCGCCGCCATGAACAGCTTCCGCAAAGAGTTCCACACTACCGAGGTTGCGGCATTTCCATCGGGTTTCGCAAATGGATCGCTCGGCCCCTGCACATCCGCGCCTGCTCCGTCGGTGATGGTGGCGATGTGCCAGGAGGCGCCCGCGTCGGAGGAGTAGTACAGGCCCTCGTAGCTCTCCCCCGGCAGTTCCCCGTCCACCAGCGTTCCTTCGTAGGCCTGCGAGACCGCGGCCACCACCAACTGCGGATTGACCGTGCTCCAGGCAAATCCCGCGAAGCCTTCCCCGGCGAAGCTGAAGTCGAACTTGCTGAGGTTCTGCTCGAAGTCAGAGGTCGTGGGGATCAAGCTCCAGGTGTTCCCTCCGTCGGTCGAGCGCAGGATTCCCGCCCCGTAGTAGGAATCTAGCGCGTCGTTGGGGTCGCCGGTGCCGGCCAGGATCACGCCCCCGCCATCCGCTCCCCCCCGCAGTTCGAGACAGTACCCGGCTGCACCGTCAAAGCCCCGATGCTGATCGAAGCGTCCTCGGCGCCGCTCAGGGTCGCGACACTGTCGGTCAATGGCGTGAAAACGATCGAAGACGCGCTCGAAGTTCCGGCATTCTGCGCCCGCCAAACCCCACCGCCGGTCGTTCCCAGGTAGAGGCAATTGCCGGTCGAGTCAGAGGGATCGAGCGCCAGCGCGGAGACTCTGCCAGTCACCAAACCATAATCTGGGGTCAGCACCGCGGCCGGGCCAAGCGCGGTCCAGGTCGCGGTTGCGGCCGTCTGCGTCTGCTCCTGCGTCTGTGGTCGAACCGCCTCGGAACGGGTTCCGGCCGCGCGGGAACTCTCGACGGCGGTAAACCTCGTCAGCCGTCCGCGCCCGGGCAGCCAGCCGCGCTCGGCAAGGAACCGCTGCGCCTGAATCGCTCTGGGAGGCGGATTTACACGGTCCTGCGCTGTCGCCGCCGCGCCCGCCAGGAACGCAAACGCGAGCGCCGCCAGAACTCCGCGCACATATCCGGGGCGACACCGATCCTTCCGAGCTGGCAAAGAACCCGCTCCAACCAAGCCACCGAGGGCAAGCGCGCCGGAAATCCACTGAAAAGCACACATGGACACACGTCCGGAATCCGATTCCGGCCTCCCCTCTCTTCATCCTCCGAGGGAGATGTGGCCGAAACCAATGGATTACGCAGTGCGAAACACGCAGTTTTCCGGGATTGGAATTTCGATGCGATTATAGTACGAAAACGGCACGAGTGAATCTGCCGGGCTGACGACGGACCGAACGGCGGCTACGCGGCCCGCGCCCCGCAGCCTTCGAGGATGATAATCTGACCAGTGCCGGAACCGCCGTCACGCCCCAGTCGATGCGCCTGCGGAGAATGAGAGGGCGCTGTTGCATGGCCAGATCGTGGCTCACCGGCTACAGGGAGATCGACCGTGAACCGATCGCTATGCAGAATGCTCCGCCGCCGCTGCGCTGCCACCGCCGCCCTGGCCTGTTTGGCCGCCTTCCTCGCCGCGCAGGAGCCGAAATGGAAATCTTATAGCTATCCCGAGATCGGATTCCGCGCCGCCTTCCCATCCGCGCCACAACTCGACACGAGAAGCCAGCCCGCGGCCACCGGTCCCATCGAGTTCCGTTCCTATTGCGCGCAGGACTCGGCAACGTATCTCTGCGTGGCCATCTTCGAACATGGCCCAGAGGCCACGGGCCTTGGTCCGGAGCTTTTCCTGGAACGGATCAAGCAAGGTGTACTGGCCGGCGACAAGACCAAAAAGATCCTGGAGACGCTGATCGAGCTCGACGGCCGCAAGGGAGTTGCGCTTGAGGCGGAGAATTCTCTAATCCACACATCCACGCGCATCTACCTTGTGGGCGGCACCGTCTATCAGACGCTGGTCACATTCCCCGTCGCCGGCCAGTACGCCGAGACTGCCCGCTTTCTCGATTCCTTCCGTCTGATCCCGCGCGCGCAGAAATGACGCCCGCTCAGCCATCGGCGCGCGCGGTTCCCGGCCGCACCGCCAAAATCCGGCAGCGGTGCTTGCCCAGCGCGCTCCAGGCCAGCGGCATCTCGCTCTCCAAACAAGCGCAATCGCCCGCCTCCAGCACCTCTTGCATCCCGCCCGTGTGCAACTCCAGCCGTCCTTCCAGCACGTACACCAGCCCGCTTGATTCGCGGAATGGCTCCGCGCCGGACGAAGCGCCGCCCGCCGGAAACTCGATCATCTGAGCCATCAGGCGGGAGGTCTTCCCCGGCGCGTTCAGGGGGGTGAGTTTTATGGCCTCTGGGCCGCGGCCGCTGGCCTGCAGATGGGCTTTGCGGGTAATGGAGAGGCTATGCTGCGCGGGCTCCGCGAAGAAGTAGCTCATGCTCACGCCGTAAACCCGGCTGATGGTGGCCAGAGTCGGCAGGGTCGGTATCATCCGGTCCGTCTCCAGCTTGGAAAGCAGCGCCGTCGAAAGGCCGGTCTCGGCTGCCAGCCTGGAAAGCGTGAGCCGCTTCTGGGTGCGCAAGGAGCGCAGCTTCAGCCCGATGCAATAAGGCTCCAGCGACCACTGAGCGTATGAGACGGCTTTGACCATGGAGAACTCCTTTGGGTGCCCGCTAGCAGGCCCTCGATCAGTTTGGCAGCCGCCGGTCCTGCTGTTTCTGACTAATCTCTGAAGTTTTTCTCCCAGGCAATGCCTCCCCGCGCTTGGGCCGGCGGAGCCTCAGCGGCCGCAAACGGCTGCGAGGCGCGGCAATTCTTCCGCTAATGAGCAGAATTGCTCACCAAGCCTATACGATCGCGGTGCATCATCGCTGACAGGGTGGCGTCAAAGTTGTTGCTGCTCCGCGGGCCGGGTAGAATGGCGGCAGACGGGGTGGGCGCGTTGCCACGCTCCGAGGAACTTCGCCACGTATGGCTTCTGTCGTTACCGCACCTTCGCTTGAATCCGCATCCGCAAGTTCAAGCCTGCCGATTCCGGTGTTCACCTGCCCTCCCGCCGCCGCGGCAACGCAGCCGGCTCCGGCGCGGCAGGAGGTTCGCATGGGACGCGCCGCGTCGGTGGGCGCGGGCATCAACTGGCTCACGCTGACCGTGATCGTTGCGTTTCACCTGGGCGCGTTCGCCGCGCTCTTCTTCTTCAGCTGGCAGCGCTTGGCGGTTATGGTGGCGCTATACGTCCTGGCCATCAACGTCGGCATCGGCATGTGCTATCACCGGCTGCTCACCCATCGCGGCTACCAGGTTCCCAAGTGGCTGGAATACCTGATGACCATCTGCGCCACACTGGCGCTTGAAGGCGGACCGATCTTCTGGGTAGCCACTCATCGCGTGCATCATCAGCTGAGCGACCGGGAGGGCGACCCGCACACGCCCCGCGAGGGCGGTTTCTGGGCGCATACGGGCTGGCTCATCTGGGGTAACGCGCTGCACGCGCAGACCGAGACGCTCGCGCGCTACGTTCCAGACCTGGAACGGGATCGCTTCCACGTCTGGATCAGTAAGTACCACTGGATTCCCCTGGTGGTGAGCGGCGTGCTTCTATTCGGCGGCGGCTGGCTCACCGGCGGCCCGGCAAACGCCGTCGGGATGCTATTGTGGGGAGCATTCATGCGCGTGACGCTGGGCCTGCACGCCACCTGGTTTGTCAACTCCGCAACCCATCTGTGGGGCAGCCGCCGCTTTGAGACCCGCGACGACTCGCGCAACAACTGGTGGGTCGCCCTGCTGAGCGGCGGCGAGGGCTGGCACAACAACCACCACGCTCATCCCGTCAGCGCCCGCCACGGCCTCGCCTGGTATGAGGTCGACCCCAACTACTGGGGCATCTGGCTGCTCTCGAAGGTAGGGTTTGCCACCAAAATACGCGTAGCCAAGTTCGATCCCGCCAACCCCAAACCGGCTGGACAATAAGCCCTCTTCGGCGCTGTGGCAGGGAAGAAGGCCGCCTCTCCCGAATGGCGCCTGTGGGAAATCCTTCTCGAGAGACCAGCCAATCGCATGAAGCTCGTGAAACCTTATGAGCAATGGACTTGAAAGGGCACGGCTTAAGCCGTGCCGCACGCCGAGACCGGCGACTCGCCGGCTTTAGCCGCCGAGGGATGTTCCTGAAGCGCCAAAGCGATCTCACCGGGACTATACGGGTGGCGCAACAATGCAGTAGAAGTGGGGCGGATTTGTAAAATGCGTCCCTCAGGGCCTAAAGGCCCGCTGATTCTGCTGGCTTTACGGCACGGCTGAAGCCGTGCCCTTTCAAAACAATGATCTTCTCGATCTCCATTTCCATGTGATTGGCATGCTCAACCCGCTCGCCACGAGGCAGCGGCGGCTTCGGCGTGATAATCTTCGCTGTGCGAATCCGGGAGGGAATGGCGATGAATCTGCGGCGTGGCATGGGCGTGTTGGCGGCTTGGTTTGCGGGGCTGGTGTTGATAGCGGGTCTGGCGCGGGTAGCCGCGGCGCAGGCGGATTACCCCTTCCGGGACCCTGGGCTGGGCGACGATCAACGGATTGCCGACCTGCTGGGCCGGCTGACGCTCGAAGAGAAGCTCACCCTCATGTCAGACCATCCCAAGATACCCCGGCTGGGGATCGCCTTTTCCGGCCAGGTGGAAGGGCTGCATGGTTTGGCGCTGGGCGGGCCGGGCGGCTGGGGCGGCCGGGGCAAGCAGCCGATGCCCACGACGACCTTTCCCCAGGAGAAGGGGCTGGGGGCAACCTGGGATCCGGATCTGCTGAAGAAGGTTGCCGCTCTGGAGGGCTACGAGGCGCGGTACGACTATCAGAATCCCACATTCATCCGCGGGGGCGTGATCATTCGCGCGCCCAACGCCGACCTGAGCCGCGATCCGCGCTGGGGCCGCACCGAGGAGTCGTATGGCGAGGATCCCTACCTCGTCGGAACGCTGACGGTAGCCTTTGCCCAGGGCCTGCAGGGCCCGATCCGAAGCACTGGCAGGCCGCTTCGCTGATGAAGCATTTCCTGGCCAACGAGAACGAGGACACCCGCGCCTCAAGCTCTTCCGACTTCGATGAACGGCTCTTCCGAGAATACTACTCCGCGCCATTTCGCATGGGCTTCAAGCAGGGCGGGTCGCGGGCGGTCATGGCCGCGTACAACTCCTGGAACGACACGCCGATGCTCATTCATCCGGTGCTGAAGGACGTGATGATCGAGGAGTGGGGCAACGACGGGCTGATCTGCTCGGACGGCGGCGCGCTGGGCCTGCTGATTACCGCGCACAAAAGCTTTGCCGACAAGGAGCACGGCGTGGCGGCGGCGGTGAAGGCGGGCGTCAACAACTTCCTCGACAGCTATATCCCCGACTTGCGCAACGCCCTGAAGGATAGCCTCATCACCGAAGCGGAGATGGACGCTTCCCTGCACAACGAGCTGCGTCTCTTTCTGCGGCTGGGCGAGTTCGATGCGCCGGGCGTCGATCCTTACGGCGGGATTGGCGTAAAGGCCGATGGGGAACTGCCGCCGCAGGAGCGCGACTCAAGCAAGGCTCTGGCGCGGCTGGCCACAGACGAGTCGGTGGTGCTGTTGAAGAACGAGGGCAATACGCTGCCGCTCGACCGGTCCAAACTGAAGACCATTGCCGTGATCGGGCCGTGGGCGGACCAGGTGCTGCTGGATTGGTACAGCGGAACGCCTCCGTATGCGGTGAGCGCGCTGGAGGGGATTCGCGAGGCAGCCGGCAGCCGCGTGAAAGTGCTCTTTGCCGACGGATCCGACCCGGCGCAAGCCGCGGCCCTGGCCGCCAAGGCGGACGTGGCGATCGTGGTAGTGGGCAACCACCCCGAGTGCTATGCCGACTTTGGCCAGTGCCCCACGCCCTCCAACGGCAAGGAGGCCGTTGACCGCAAGACCATCGCGCTGGAGCAGGAGGAGCTGGTGAAGAAGGTCTTCGCGGCCAATCCCCGCACAGTCGAAGTCCTGCGGGCCAGCTTTCCCTACGCCATTGTCTGGAGCCAGCAGAACCTGCCGGCCATCGCGCACATCGCGCACAACAGCCAGGAAGAAGGGCATGGGCTGGCCGACGTGCTCTTTGGCGACTACTCGCCGGCCGGCCGCCTGACTCAGACCTGGCCCACCGGCGATGCGCAGTTGCTGCCCATCATGGACTACAACCTGCTCCACGGAAGGACGTATCTCTACAGCAAGGAAAAGCCGCTCTATGCCTTCGGCTACGGGCTCAGCTATACGACCTTTGCTTACGAAGGCCTGAGCGAGAGCGCGCCCAAGGTGGCGGCGGAGGGCTCGGTCCAGGTGACGGTGAAGGTGAAGAACACGGGCAAACGGGCCGGGGATGAAGTGGTGCAGATGTACGTGCAGCACCTAGGCTCGAAGGTGGACCGGCCCATTCTCGAACTGAAGGGCTTCAAACGGGTGAGGATCGAGGCCGGAGCGGAGCGGAACGTGACGCTGGAGCTGAAGCCGCGCGACCTGGCTTACTGGGACGCCGCTGCTCACCTTTGGCGCGTGGAAAAGGAGCAGGTGCGCGTGCTGGCCGGAGGATCGAGCGACAAGCTGCCCGTTCAGGCCGTCGTCGAGGTTGACTCAAGCGCCGAGTTCAAGCCGTAGGGGATGGGATAGGGAAGGAATGGTGCGCCCGGAGAGAGTCGAACTCCCGACCTACTGGTTCGTAGCCAGTCGCTCTATCCAGCTGAGCTACGGGCGCACACGCGCGGTCGCGGCTGCGACCATAGACAGATTATCAGGGTTCTTCGAGCGGCGCAATCGGGATTTCGGGATGCGGGGCGCGGGCCGGTTCAACGCTCGGCTCAGGCCAAAGGAGCCGCTTGCGGCACAGGCAGGGGCGCGGCCTCGGGCCGGACTTCGGAGATTCCGGGAGCGATCTCCAGGCCGGCCTCGCGGATGAGTTTGGCGACGGTGGACACGTTGAGCCGCGAGGCGTCGTACTCCACGCGCAGTGTGCCGGCGTCGCGGTCGAAACTCAGGCGGCGGATTCCGTACACATCCCTGGCGCCGGCCAGCGCCGAAGCCACCGATTCGCTGGGGGCCGCCGCGAAGCGAAAAACGACTTCCACTGTGGTCATAGGGGAATGATACCAAGAGCGGTAGGCGGCAGCCGCCGCTCGTTCGGCGCAACTTGGTTCCGCGGGAGCATTCGCCGGGCCAGCCCGCCGCTAAGGAGGCCGTGGAAAAGGGCTATATCTCGAATAAGAAAGACCGAAAAGCACCCCTCAGGGGCTAAAGCCCCGCTGATTCTGCGGCACTTACGGCACGGCTAAAGCCGTGCCCTTTCAAAGAAATGAGTTTTTCCGCAGTCGCTGAAGCCCGTCCGGCCACCGCCGGCTGAAGTTCATTGGAGACCGGGGCCTTTGGGCGGTATGCTGGTAACGATTACAGGGAAGAAGGCTGTTTCCATGAACGTCTTTCCGCGTTTCGCGGCGGCAATCGCAGTACTGGCGGTTCTTGCAGCCACGTCGGCCCGCGCGCAGCAGGAGTTCCCGCCGCCACAGGGCAAAGGGCGGGTGGTCGTTCTGGCCTCCGGCGTCTCCGGTCCGTCGCACTACACCACCGTGGCTCGCGAGATCGCCGAATTGGGCTACGATGTGGCGCTCTTCGACGGCAATCTGATGCTGGGAACGCACGGAGACGCCGTCAAGACGGTCATCCAGGAGGCGCAGAAGATGCCCCACGCGCTCCCCGGCAAGGTCGCCCTGGTCGGCTTCTCGATGGGCGGAGGCATGGAGCTCTATTTCGGCACGCAATGGCCCGATCTGGTTGCGGGCGCGGTTCTCTGGTACCCCATGAACAACTTCATTCACGACGCGCCGGGATTCGCCAAGCGATTGAAGGTGCCGGTACTGCTGTTCGCCGTCGGCAAGGACCGCGGGCCCGGCGGCTGCTGCTCTGCCGATTGGGACAGCGATCTGGCGGCGGCGGCGACCGCGGCCGGAAAGTCCTTCAAGATTACCGTTTACCCGGATGCCGATCAGGAGTTTGTCATCGGCGGGGATCGTTACAATCCCAAAGACTATGCCGATGCCATCAAGCGGACGGCAGAGAGCCTCAAATCGTATCTGAGCGATTAGCCAAACGTTCAACCAGGAGCGAACACGCGGGGAATCGAGCATGTCGCACATCTTCATCAGCCACTCAAGCCGGGACGGTGAACAAGCGGCGCGGCTGCTTACCTGGTTGCACTCGCACGGCTTTGTCGAGACCTTTCTGGACTTCGACAAGCACGCGGGTTTGGCGCCGGGTTCCGACTGGGAAAGAACTCTTTATCGGGAGATTGCGGCCTCCGAAGCGGTCATTCTGATTCTGACCAAGAACTGGTTCGACAGCAAATGGTGCTTTGCCGAATTCACCCAGGCGCGGGCGCTGGGCAAGGCCATCTTTCCGCTGCTCGAGACTCCAACCGGTGAAGCCTTCGTCTCTCGCGACATTCAGCATCTTGACATCGTGAACGATCGCGAAGGCGGTCTGGCGAGCCTGGCCGCGGAGTTGACCGATGTGGTGGTGAATGCGCGCGGCGGCTTCGACTGGGATCACACGCGGCCTCCCTACCCCGGAATGCTGGCCTTCGACGAGGCCGATGCCGCCATCTACTTTGGCCGCGACGACGATATCCGGCGGCTGATCGAACGGCTCAATGCGCGGCGCGCTCAGGGCGGAGCCAAGATGATCGCCGTGCTGGGCGCATCCGGCTCGGGTAAATCCTCGCTGTTGCGGGCCGGCGTATTGCCACGGCTCAAGCGCGACAAGCGCAACTGGATTGTGCTTCCCACCTTCCGGCCTCAGCTTCATCCGCTTGAAGAGCTGGCCCAGGCCGCGGCGATTGCGGTTGGTTCGAGCGCCGATTGGCGGCACTGGCGCGATGCACTCGCGCTCGAGGATCCGACCCGCGCGCTCTCTGACCTGGCCCGAGACGCGCGCTCTGCCCGCGGCGCAAACGAAGCGCAAATCCTGGTCACGGTGGATCAATGCGAAGAGTTGTTCGGCGCGGCCGACAAGGCTGGGGCGGAACAGTTCTTGCGAGTTTTGAACGCGCTACAGGATGAACGCCTGCCCTTCATCGTGGCGCTCACCCTGCGCTCCGATTACCTGGGCGAGCTTCAGCAAGCTCCCGGCTTGACGGCGCCCTTCGAGGAGTTCTCACTCAAGCCCATGCCGCTGGCGCGGGTGCGCGACGTCATCGAAGGACCGGCCGGCGTGGCTGGTCATACTGTGGACGACGCGTTGGTGGCGGCCGCCATGCGCGACGCGGCCACCGAAGACGCCTTGCCGCTGCTGGCCTTTGCGCTGCGCGAGCTCTACGACCGCTTCGGCAAGAAGAAGCACCTTACGCTGGAAGCCTATCGCGCGCTCGGCGACGGCGCCGGGCAGCTTTCGCCGCTCGAGAACGCCGTGCGCCGCAAGGCAGACGAGGTGCTTGCCGCCGCCAAACCTTCGTCTGAAGATCTGCAAGCGCTGCGCGAGGCCTTCGTCCCGGCCATGGTGCGCGTCAATGCCGAGGGCGAATACGTGCGCCGCTCGGCCCGCATCGACTCGCTGCCGCCCAAAGCCCGCCCTCTGCTGGAGCGGCTGGCGAGGGCGCGGCTTCTTATCATTCAAAAGGAGCGGGACGAGACCATCGTCGAAGTGGCGCACGAGGCGCTGCTGCGCAAGTGGCCGCTGCTGCGTGGATGGCTCGACGACGAACGCGAGTTCCTGATCGGCAAGGATCAGCTCGAACAGGATCTCTTCGATTGGGAAAAAGCGCCGGCCCACCAGAAGACCGATGCTTTACTTACCGGCCTGAAGCTGACGCGGGCGCGAAGCTGGCTGGTTGAAAAGCCGCTCCAGCTCACTGAGGCGGAGCGCAGGTTCATTCAGGCCGGCATTGCGCATTTCGAGGCCGAGGCGGCGCGCCGCGAGCGCCTGCGGCGGCGCGTGCAGCGAGCCAGTGTCTCTGCCGCGCTGGTGCTCGCCGTCTGTCTGGTTGGAGCCATTTGGGAGTGGCACATCGCCAGGACGAGAGAGGCCACGGCTGAATCGCGCGAATTGGCCGCCGTGGCCGAGCAGGAGGCCGCGTCTGGCGGCGATCTTCACCTCGCCCTCCAAACCGCTGTGCAGGCCGTCGAGCGCGCACCCACCGACCAGGCTCAGCACGCCCTGAGGACCGTGCTTGCAGGGCCTCTCGAACATCTCATCCTGCCTCATGGCGACCCGGTCTACGTGGCCGCCTTTTCGCCCGACGGAAGCCGCATTGTCACCGCCGGGGTCGATAGCTCCGCGCGCCTCTGGGACGCTACGACCGGGCGTTTGGCGGCAACCCTTTCAGGGCACGCCGGGCCGATCAACGATGCGGAGTTTTCGCCCGACGGAAGGCGCATCGTCACGGCCAGCGACGACGGTACGGCGCGCCTCTGGGACGCTGCAACCGGCGCGCCTCTGGCCATGCTCGCATGGCCCGGTGTCGAGGTGCGCAAGGCCGTCTTTTCGCCCGACGGAAGACGCGTTGCCACCG
Organism: uncultured Acidobacteriaceae bacterium; assembly: GCA_963799145.1. GTDB lineage: Bacteria > Acidobacteriota > Terriglobia > Terriglobales > Acidobacteriaceae > Telmatobacter. The sequence continues at coordinate 51,726 of CAWCWQ010000019.1, forward strand.
CCGGCGCGGATCGCGCGGCGCGAGTCTGGGATGCAGCAACCGGAGCCCTGCTGGCAACCCTCAGCGGCCACACCGGCGTGGTCTTCAAGGCCGCGTTCTCGCGCGATGGCAAGCGCATCGCCACCGCCAGCGACGACGGCACAGCGCGCCTGTGGGACGCCGAAAAGGGCGCTCCGCTGGCGACTCTGGCGGGTCACGCGCGCCTGGTCTCGGATGCCGCATTCTCGCCCGACGGAAAGCGCATCGTAACCGCCAGTTGGGACCAGACCGCGCGCGTCTGGGATGCCGAATCGGGCCGCCTGCTGACCACACTCGCCGATCACAGCGGCGCGCTCTACGCTGCCTCCTTCTCATCCGATGGCAAGCGCATCGTCACCGCCAGCGCGGATCGAACGGCACGGGTTTGGGATGCCGAGTCGGGCCATTTGCTGGCCGCCCTCGCCGGGCATACCGCACCCGTGAACGGCGCTGCCTTCTCACCCGACGGAAGGCGCATTGTGACCGCCAGCGAAGACGCCACAGCCCGCGTATGGGATGCCGATTCCGGCCGCCTGCTGGCGACTCTGAACGGCAGCGGCGGTGTCGTCTACATTGCCGCCTTCTCGCCCGATGGCAGCCGCATCGTAACCGCGGGCAATGACGGCGCGGGGCGCGTCTGGGATGCCGACATCGGCCATCCGCTGGCGGTTCTCTCCGGTCACACCGGCAGAGTCTTCGATGCCTCTTTTTCGCCCGACGGAACGCGCCTCGTCACCGCCGGCGAGGATGCCGTGGGGCCGACTACAGCGCGCGTATGGGAGGTCTCCACAGGCCAGTTGCGGGCCACCCTGATCGGGCACGGCCTGATGATCTATGCGGCCTCTTTCTCGCCCGATGGAAAGCGCATCGTCACCGCCAGCGCCGACAAGACAGTACGCGTGTGGGATGCGGAAACCGGCCGTCCGCTGGCGACTCTGGCCGGGCATAACGGCCGCGTAAACGATGCGGCCTTTGCCTCCGATGGAAAGCGCATCGTCTCGGCCAGCGATGACGGCACGGCGCGAGAGTGGGACGCCGAGACCGGCCGCTTGCTGGCCACACTGACGGGGCATGGCGACGTCGTAAACAGTGCAGCCTTCTCACCCGATGGAAAGCGCATCGTGACCTCCGGCGATGACAATACCGCGCGCCTGTGGGATGCCGAATCGGGGCGCTTGCTGGCGACTCTCGCCCATTCGGCCGCGGTGAACGATGCCAGCTTCTCACCGGATGGAAAGCGCATCGTCACCGCCAGTTACGACCATACCGCGCGCGTGTGGGATGCCGAATCGGGACGTCTGCTGACAACTTTGGCCGGGCACACGCTCTGGGTCTATGAGGCGGCCTTCTCGCCGGATGGAAGGCGCATTGTCACCTCCAGCGCCGATCGCACGGCGCGCGTCTGGGATGCCGAAACCGGCCACATGCTGGCAACTCTGACCGGGCATACAGCCCGCGTAAACTATGCCGTCTTCTCGCCGGATGGAAAGGTCATCGTCACCGCCAGCCAGGACGATACGGCGCGCGTGTGGGACGCCGAATCGGGCCTGTTGCTGGGCACACTCACCGGACATGCCGATCAGCTCTACAAGGCGAAGTTCTCGCCTGACGGAAAGGTCATTGTCACGGCCAGCACCGACAAGACTGCCCGGCTCTACATCGGCGACCTCCACGATCTTCTGGATTGGGCCAGGCGGCAGCTTCACGCCGGGGGTGGATCGAATTGAGTTTCGCGATCTCGCGCTGAATCTCTTGTAAATCGTTCGCAACGCGTCGATGACCGGCGAACAAGGCGGCATCAACGATCTTGAATGCCTGACCGCCCCAATCATCCGTCCTCAGCTTGCCCGGAAAGCCTCCTTTGTGTTCGTCTTGCACGCGAATCGGCGGCCCATTCACGGTGAACTTGCGTCGGACAAGAGTGGTATTGCCTACGGCGCGCCACCCCAAGTAAACTTGTACGAGCGATGTATCCATGAGCTTTCGTAATTCAAGCGGAAGCCCTGGGTGCCCTAGGTCCCTCGAATTTGGGGACCTGGGAAAGCACGAAATCGCAGAGACGCGATACTAGCAAGGGGTGGCATGCGGGATGCGGCGGAGCACAAGCCGTGAGACGATGCCGATGGCAATGGGGGCGCCCATCGAGCAGTGGACGGTAAAGCAGAGACGAGCGCATGCTCGGATCGAGGGCCGTAAAGAGCGAGCAAATCCGCCCGCGAGGGAAGGAAGACGGGAGCTTTAGCCGAATCGGGGGCTGCTCATGCAATTGATATGAAGTATGTTACAAAGCGGAGAGGTGGCAGAGCCCGGTTGAATGCACCTGACTCGAAATCAGACATAGTCGCAAGGCTATCGGGGGTTCGAATCCCTCCCTCTCCGCCATAAGATCTGTAGAATCAATACGTAGGGGCCTGTCATGGGCCCCTGTTCTTTTTGGTAGGAAGCTTGCCTTCTGTGGAATATGTGCACCTGAGGGCACAGAAAGGCACCGAAATACAAACCCAACTGACCAGGAAAGTGACCCCGGAAAGGCCAAACCGGTTAAAGCCGGTTAGGAGAGGGTACGCAGTTGGGCGGGATCGCCGACACACCGGAGGCGTTTGAGTGATATCGGCGTGGCCTTATTGCCGCCGAGGCCAAGTAGCCGCCACCGTGGACGTACGACGCTATATAGTCATAGGAAAGGAGAAAACTCTGTGCGAGGCCTGCTTATCATTGTCGCCTTTTCACTTGCCTTATCTGTACCGATTTCCGGCCAAGACAATACCTCAAAGAAGGCCGCTCCACGTCCAACCAACCCCGCTCAAGTCGCGTTAAAATCGCTCGTTGGCCGTCACCTCTACGCTTGCAACTGTAACCACAACCCACTGTTAATGATGATATACAGAAATGCTAAATCAGACGCGGGTAATCCCATTCCCGACTCAGATATCAAGGACTACTTTGTTAAAGGGCAAAAGCTTACTATCGTAGCCGTGGATGTGAAAAATGAGCAGCAGGGATGGTTCGCTGTCTGGGTGACTTTAAGGAACGAAGAAAATGGCGCGGTGGCTCAATATCTGGACAGTGCCCAGTTCTCTGCTGGAATCAGGATCGCTTGTTGGCCAGGCGGAGGTTGGATAGTTCGGTGGCCATCTCGATCCAGCGGTCCATGAGCGTCTTCATGACCTCGTAGTTCTTCAGTTCCCGGCGGACGGTGTTGAGGTCTTCCTTGCGCACGAACTTCGAGCTGCTCTTTCCCTTGCGCGTAAAACTTATCTGATAATAGGGGCCGTGCTTCTCAGGCGGCGTGGCCTTGCACCGGCATCCGGGGGTGCCGCAGACGTTGTACTGGGTCGAGAGACTGCCTGGACGCAGATCGCCGAGCGCGGCCAGTTGCCCCTTCACCCTCTCGATTTGCCGGAGCAAGAGCTTTTCCCTGGAGATTGTCATTGATTAAAAGCATAACGCCAAGGATGCCGATTTGCGAGTCGTGTGACCGCTAGCACTGTACGGCTATCGGCTATCGTGCTTGCATCGATATTATGCCCCTCTGGATCGCCTGGTTCGATGCCGTGCGCGCTCTGCGTCCGGCCTGCAGAAGATTCCTTACCTTCCTCTGGACGATTCTGGTCCTGGTCGGCCTCTGCTGCCGCCCGGAGCGGGCCGGCGTCACCAGCCTGGTTCGCCTCTTCGGCTTCGGCAACCGAGGCTATCGGCGCTTCCTGCACCTGTTTCATAGCCGCGCCCTGGATCTTGACGCGCTCACCGCCTGCTGGGCGCGGCTGTGTTTGCGACTCTTCCAGCCCGTCGCCGTGGGTGAGCGGCTGGTTTGCCTGGCCGATGGCATCAAGGCTCCCAAAGAAGGCCGCAAGATGCCCGCCGTCAAACTGCTCCATCAGCAGTCGGCAAGTAACTCAAAGCCGGACTACATCATGGGCCATAGCTTTCAGGCCGTCAGTTTACTGGTCCAGGGGCCTGGCCACGTCGCCGCCGTGCCGCTGGTCTCGCGCATTCACGAGGGGTTGATCTGGTCCAACCGGGACACGCGCACCCTGCTCGATAAGTTGGCCTTGCTGCTGTTTTCTCTGGCTGGCATCGTCGATCGCAAACTGCTGCTGGTCGCCGATGCCTACTACGCCTCGGGAAAGATGATCACGAAGTTACTCGGCCAGGGACATCAACTCGTCACCCGCGCCAAGTCGAACGCAGTGGCCTACTGGCCTGCGCAGGTGCCCGCGCGCCGTCGCCGCGGACGGCCAAGGCTCTACGGCGAAAAAGTGAAGCTCAAGGATCTGGCCCGCGACGAGAGCCGGTTTATCTGCGCTCCAAGCCCCGTCTACGGCGAGCAGAATGTTACGCTGCGCTATCGCGCCATCGATCTCCTGTGGCGGCCTGGCGGGACGGCTGGTGCGCTTCGTCATAGTTTGTCATCCGATGCGCGGCACGATCTTCCTGCTGGCCACCGATCTGACTCTGGAGCCGCTTGAGATCGTCCTGCTCTATGGCTACCGCTTCAAAATCGAGCTAGGCTTCCGGCAAGCCGTGCATGTAGTAGGAAGTTACGCATACCACTTTTGGATGGCCGACATGAAACCGCGCCGCCGCGGACAGGGCGACCAGTATCTGCACCGAGAAAGCCAAACTTACCGCGACGCCGTCTGCCGCAAGATGAATGCATTTCACTTGCATGTGCAGTTGGGCTGCGTCGCGCAGGGGCTACTTCAGCACCTGGCATTGAATCACATGGCCGAGGTCTGGCGCCTTTTCCGCAGTTGGTTGCGCACCATGAATCCCGCGATGCCACCCTCGGAACTGGTCGTGGCCTGCGCGCTGCGCGCGACACTGCCGGAATTTCTCCAGGCTGCGGCGCTCCCGCACAAACTGAGAATTATTCTCCGCCGCTACACGGAGCACAACAACGCCTCGCAATCCAACAACTGCGCCGCGGAGATCGCCGCATGAGACAGAGGGAACTTAGCACTGACCAGTCAATATCCCGTAGAGACTAAAAATAAGAACGTCACACCCACATATGTTTACAATCACCTAACAATGGAAGGAGAATATGAGTTTAGTAGTCACCCACTTAGAGAAGTCACCATTGGTTCGCCAGAGCGCGATGCTTTCTGCGCTTACGGTACTCCGCAGCACATGAACGATGACGTTTATATGCTTCAGCTTGTCTATGATGACTACGGAAAGTACATTTACATTGATAATCGGACAGGCAAAGTAGTCGATATTCAAACGAGTTATTAGAACACGTCGAGTGCAGTCATCGCGGTTTTCAGATGCAGGTCTCTATAGTCCGGCTATTTCCTGTCAAGAGCGATTATTTCCGAGCCAGTGGAGATTGGAATTCGGAGGCTCTGTAAGATTCAAAAACGTCGATTATAGTTCTTGTACAGGAGGTAACTGGTCATGAACAAGAAAGCAACCCTCAATTCGATAAAGGAACGCCAGAGGCAATGGGCATTGTCTCGTGGAATTGTTGTTGCTCCGAACGGGAGAGTGAAAAGCCTTGAAGACAACCTCTGCGACTCCCTTCACCCCGATACCAAAAAAGAACTTAGCGAGGGCGATGGAGGCGAAATGGGTACGCCGGGGGATCACGGCAAACTTTACTCGCTTTGGTCGTCTTCTGCATTGGCATGTAACGTATTCGACTACTGGCGCGAACGTCCTCTAACTCCTTTACTCAATGCACTTTCCGTACAAGATACAGGTTACAAACAACCGGGATTTGAACGAAAATTCCGCACTGGAGTTCGGAGCGCACGAGCAAACCTCGATATTGTCTTCCTCACGAGTGGTTCTTCGGGACTGCCGATTGCCGTCGAGAGCAAGTTTACCGAGCCGTACCAGTCCGGCAAGAAAGGGGGGCTGCGGCCATCGTATTTTCAAAAGCCTCAGACATGGGAAACGCTGCCTTCGTGTCGTTCAACGGCGGAAAGCCTTACGGCTACCAATCGATTTGAATGCCTCGATGCTGGACAATTGCTGAAGCACATACTCGGGTTGACACGAACTTTCGGGCAGGGCCGCTTCCTTTTGCTTTATCTCTGGTATGAGATAGATGGCAGTGATGCGTCCGACCAACATCGTGCTGAGGTTGTTGAGTTTAGTCGCCTCATTTCGACAGAGGTTCAGTTTCGGCATGAAACCTACCAACGATTCTTCAGCCAACTCGCACCGAATGTGGTCGGCACACCTTACGAATCATACTTGCGGTCGCGATACTTCAAAGTCGGTTAGTCCTATGCCAGGTGCCCCAGTTCCCGATTTTGAGACCTGGGAAAGCATAGACATTGACGAAGTTACCCCCTACTCATCGGGTGACCCTTTACTCGTGTTCAAGCACTTTTAGCCAAGGAACGCATCACAAATTCAGGGTCGGCGGCAATGACGATAAGAAGCGCGCGCGCAGCGGCTTCCGGCTGGCGGCGTCCAGACTCCCAATGACGAACCGCATCCAGCGACAAACCAAAACGATCTGCGAAACGCCCCTGGCTCAGGCGCAGGCGCTTGCGGAGACCTCGCACGTCCACGGTCTCCGGCAGAGTGACCTTGTAACCCTTGCGCTCACCTTCCATGTAGGCGCGGGCTTCAGCCGTTCCTTGCGCCATCTCTTCAAACAATTTGCTCATCGCTTCCCCCGGGTTTCGGCAAAGAAACTCTTCGCCACCCGGCAAAATACCGGGTGGCCGATGAAGCTTTCATTTCGCGCCCAGAGCCTGTTTGTACTCATCCGTCTCGCGGATGGATACGTACTCGTCTGGCAACTCATCGCCAGGATCGGGTGCATTCTGACTTGAATGGTCCAAGATCGCGAGTGCTCGTGCAATGCGCGCCGCAGTTGGTTTCGGTCTCGTGGCCAGCCACTCATCGTGCTGGAGATGCACAATTTTCTCCGCCACGGCAACATTAATGAATTGATTGAGAGAGACACCCTCTTTGAGCGAAAAATCCTCGGCCACCCTCCGCACGGAGGGCATGAGCCGCAGCGGGAACTTACTGATTACACTCTTCCTCTGATTAGCTGGCATGATGAGTTTCCGCCTTTCTGAAAGCAATCAAGAAGTCCCTCGGGGTCAACACATGAATCCCGAAACGTTCTGCCGCCGCCCTGAAATCCTTGATGTTGTTTGTCACAATGGCATCGGCATCGCCATTGATCGCAACATCCAAAACCATGTCGTCGTTTTCGTCCTGGGAGAGCGGTCTATGCGTGATCCGCACCAAAACTGGAACCGCTATGGCTTCCAGCATTTCTATGACGGCTGCCACATCTTCCGCAGTTCTCCCGGATGCTGCAATGTGCTGCGGGCGTAGAGCCACATCCCGATACTCGCAGACTAGTTTGTAGTCCATCAGCAATGTCAGCTTTCCTACTGCCGTTAGCCGTACAATTTCAGCGGCAGCCCCAGTGCTTGAACGAATTGCGCTGATCAGGGCAGCGGTATCGAGCACGACTTTCACTGCTGTATGATACCACAGGTGGCCCCATGTGCCACTGCGACAAGAAGACGATTCCAACTAGCTCAAAAAGTAGCCACCCATCCGCTAAGTGATTGATAACAATAGATAGTACGCCCGCCTCGAAATCAGACATAGTCGCAAGGCTATCGGGGGTTCGAATCCCCCCCTCGAGAGCCTATCCTTTCCGGGTGGCCTTTTTTGTGCCGGTAGCTGTTCGTTTTTCCAGTGGCTGTTTGGCCGGTTTTGCGCCGGCGGTCAGCTCTACCACGCTCTGAAGTTGGTTCGGCGACAGATGCGCGTACCGGGCCGTCATCTGAACAGTCTTGTGCCCCATCGATTCCAGAAACGCTTTCAGTGCGACTCCGGCCATGACCAGGCGGGTGGCAAGCGCAAGGCGGATGCAATGCCATCTGACACCCCTGATCTGGTTTTTCACCAGCGCCTCCTCAAACCATCGCCGGATGAACTTCCGAATCATAGGCTTCCCATCATCGGCGAGGAAGACCGTCTCCGCGTGGCCGGAGAACTGAGACCGCCGCTCGAATGCGGCCAGCGCCACCAAGTTCCAGGGGATAACCCTCCCCGATCCGTTTTGGTCTTCGGCAGGTGGATTCTCTTGCCCTGCAATCCCACTGCTCCAGGCAACCGAAAACTGCTCCGAGTCCCTCATCCCCGCATCATCGGCGGCTGGAATGGCTCCTCGATCCGCCGAAGCGAAAAACTAGGCCTGCGCCAAATTGCGCGATGTTTTGCCGATCGTTCACCCGATTGGGAAATCGCGTGAACAAGTAGTCGGCTTGGAGTGCGCGCAAGGTCAGGACGCCGTTCAAAGGCACGTCGAGACCTCCGCCCGCCTGGAATGCAAACGCATTGGAGGATTGACCGGCTGTGCCCGCAAGAATTCCGCTGGCGTGCGAACCGCCGAGCAACAATTGTGCGTAAGGCGCAAGCCGGTCGTGGCTTTCTCTCTCTGGCGTAAGGAACCGGAATCGTGGTCCAGCCGTGTAAGTCACCAGCGTGAGATCCTGACTCGAAGCACGCGTGGCTCCAACCTCGGCCGCAAGCGCAATGCGCGGGCTCAGCGGCCATGCAAGCGACGCGCCGCCGCCGTTCAAAGCAAAGCACCCGCACCCGCCAACCGGCTCATTTGCACGCATCCCGCCGTACGTCAGCGCCAGCTCCTTGCCGGCCGATTGCGCAAGCAAAGATACTGACAACCACAGAATCGACACCAACCAAATCCAGCGCAACCGCATCTGCCTTCCTCCTACTTCAATGGCGGGTTGATCGTACCCGCGCTGCCCGTTCCGATGTTTCCTGTTCCGCCATTTGCCGTAATGTTTGCCTTGGGGATCCCAAGTGCGCCGGAGTATGCCAGTGCGATTCTTCCGCCCCCGCCGCCGAGTTCGCTGACGCCGCCGTTGGCCTGGATGGAGCCTGCGCCGGAGAGGGTCGAGGTGGTGATGGCGACGGTGCCGCCGGAGCCGCTTCCGGCCCAGTTGCCTTGCCCGCCGGTACCGTTGGCGGAGATCGCGCCGTCGTCGGCGACGTTGGTGGCGTGGATCGAGACCCAGCCTCCACCGATGCCGCCAGGGGTGTTGCCGGCGCCGCAGGAGCCGCCGGAGCCGAGCGCTGCCGGGCTGGTCATGCTGCCGTAGACCGGGTTGGGCGTGCCTTCCCACTGCGCTCCCAGCCCGCCGTAGGAGCCGGCCGAGCGGTAAGTCGAGCCGGCCACGTTGCCCACGGTCAGCCCCGGACACGCCTGATTCGCCCCGCTGAAGCCGCCAAGATAACCCAATCCGTTGGCAGAGATCGCGCCGCTAGAGGCGATCTGGAGCGTTCCCACCGTCAGATCGAGATGCGGCTCGAAGGTGGGCGTGGCCGCCATGTGGCTGAGCACGCCGTTCTCGTCGATCTTCATCGCGCCGCCGACCACGAGCAGATCGGAGGTCGTCAGGTAGCCGCCGCGGCGGAAGAAGACATTGTCGAAGCGGTTGACGCCGGCGTAGGTATCGCCGGCTGCGGCAATCGCGGTCAGGCCGGGCTTGCCGGTGGTGTCCACCGTGATGGTGGTGGCGGTGTTGGAGACGATGAAGTAGGTCTGGCTCTGGCTGAGGTTGGGGTTGATCTCCAGACCCACGAGCCCGTTGACGGCCAGCGGAACCGCGCCGCTGGCGGTCAGCGTGTTGGCCGTCAGGGCAGTGCTCTGCGCAAAGCCGATGGGGGTCAGCGGCGTCCAGTTCGGGGCCGTCGAGCCGGTGACGTTGTCGTCGATGTACAGATCGCCGTAGGTTTCGTTTCCGAGCTGTAGCAGCACGGTTCCGGCGCTGGCCGCGCGAATGCTGCCGTGCCCGCCGAAGGCCTGGATATTGCGCAGGCCGTTCAGGTCGTCGCCCGACGCGCCGAGCGTGGTGTAGCGAATGGCGACGCGCCCGCCCGAGCCGCCAACCTCGTTGACGCCGCCGTTGGCCGCGATGGTGCCCTGGCCCTGGAGGATGGAGGTGGTGATGGAGATGGAGCCGCCGGAGCCGCTTCCGGCCCAGTTGCCGGCTCCGCCGCCGCCGTTGGCCAGAATGCCGCCGTCCACGACAACCGCATCCGCGGCGGTGATCTGCACCAGCCCGCCGCCGTTGCCGCCGGATGAGTTTCCGGCGCCGCAGGAGCCGCCCGAGCCAAGATAGATGGGAGCTGAGGGCTGCCCGTAAGGCGGGTTGCTGCCCGGTCCGTCCGCCCAGCCCCCGTATCCGCCGTAGCTGCCGCCGGAGCGGTACGCCGCGCCGCTCAGGCCGCCGAGCGTGATTCCGGGGCAGGCCTGGTTGCTTCCATTGAAGCCGCCCTGGTAGCCGCGGCTGGAGACGTCGATCGCGCTGGTCGAGTCGATCTCCACGCGGTTGGCCGCGATGCTCAGCCCGGCCGTCGATGCGGTCGAGTGGGTCAGGACGCTGCCGCCGGTCAACGAGAGCGTTCCACTCACCTTGATGGGCTGGTCGGCGACGACGCGCGCGCCGTTGAGCAGCGAGATGCTGTCGAAGACATATCCCGCCGGTACGGTCAGGTTGGTGTAGCCGGTGGCCGCGTTGTGGCCGTCGATGACCAGGGCGCCATTGCCGGAGGCCAGTTGCTTCAGCAGGACGGTTCCGTCGGCGCCGGTCCCGATGCTGCCCGCGCCGCCCAGCGACTGGATGTGCGTGGTGTCGAAGGTGGCCAGATCGGTGTAGTTGACAGCGATTCTTCCGCCCCCGCCGCCGAGTTCGCTGACGCCGCCGTTGGCCTGGATGGAGCCTGCGCCGGAGAGGGTCGAGGTGGTGATGGCGACGGTGCCGCCGGAGCCGCTTCCGGCCCAGTTGCCTTGCCCGCCGGTACCGTTGGCGGAGATCGCGCCGTCGTCGGCGACGTTGGTGGCGTGGATCGAGACCCAGCCTCCACCGATGCCGCCAGGGGTGTTGCCGGCGCCGCAGGAGCCGCCGGAGCCGAGCGCTGCCGGGCTGGTCATGCTGCCGTAGACCGGGTTGGGCGTGCCTTCCCACTGCGCTCCCAGCCCGCCGTAGGAGCCGGCCGAGCGGTAAGTCGAGCCGGCCACGTTGCCCACGGTCAGCCCCGGACACGCCTGATTCGCCCCGCTGAAGCCGCCAAGATAACCCAATCCGTTGGCAGAGATCGCGCCGCTAGAGGCGATCTGGAGCGTTCCCACCGTCAGATCGAGATGCGGCTCGAAGGTGGGCGTGGCCGCCATGTGGCTGAGCACGCCGTTCTCGTCGATCTTCATCGCGCCGCCGACCACGAGCAGATCGGAGGTCGTCAGGTAGCCGCCGCGGCGGAAGAAGACATTGTCGAAGCGGTTGACGCCGGCGTAGGTATCGCCGGCTGCGGCAATCGCGGTCAGGCCGGGCTTGCCGGTGGTGTCCACCGTGATGGTGGTGGCGGTGTTGGAGACGATGAAGTAGGTCTGGCTCTGGCTGAGGTTGGGGTTGATCTCCAGACCCACGAGCCCGTTGACGGCCAGCGGAACCGCGCCGCTGGCGGTCAGCGTGTTGGCCGTCAGGGCAGTGCTCTGCGCAAAGCCGATGGGGGTCAGCGGCGTCCAGTTCGGGGCCGTCGAGCCGGTGACGTTGTCGTCGATGTACAGATCGCCGTAGGTTTCGTTTCCGAGCTGTAGCAGCACGGTTCCGGCGCTGGCCGCGCGAATGCTGCCGTGCCCGCCGAAGGCCTGGATATTGCGCAGGCCGTTCAGGTCGTCGCCCGACGCGCCGAGCGTGGTGTAGCGAATGGCGACGCGCCCGCCCGAGCCGCCAACCTCGTTGACGCCGCCGTTGGCCGCGATGGTGCCCTGGCCCTGGAGGATGGAGGTGGTGATGGAGATGGAGCCGCCGGAGCCGCTTCCGGCCCAGTTGCCGGCTCCGCCGCCGCCGTTGGCCAGAATGCCGCCGTCCACGACAACCGCATCCGCGGCGGTGATCTGCACCAGCCCGCCGCCGTTGCCGCCGGATGAGTTTCCGGCGCCGCAGGAGCCGCCCGAGCCAAGATAGATGGGAGCTGAGGGCTGCCCGTAAGGCGGGTTGCTGCCCGGTCCGTCCGCCCAGCCCCCGTATCCGCCGTAGCTGCCGCCGGAGCGGTACGCCGCGCCGCTCAGGCCGCCGAGCGTGATTCCGGGGCAGGCCTGGTTGCTTCCATTGAAGCCGCCCTGGTAGCCGCGGCTGGAGACGTCGATCGCGCTGGTCGAGTCGATCTCCACGCGGTTGGCCGCGATGCTCAGCCCGGCCGTCGATGCGGTCGAGTGGGTCAGGACGCTGCCGCCGGTCAACGAGAGCGTTCCACTCACCTTGATGGGCTGGTCGGCGACGACGCGCGCGCCGTTGAGCAGCGAGATGCTGTCGAAGACATATCCCGCCGGTACGGTCAGGTTGGTGTAGCCGGTGGCCGCGTTGTGGCCGTCGATGACCAGGGCGCCATTGCCGGAGGCCAGTTGCTTCAGCAGGACGGTTCCGTCGGCGCCGGTCCCGATGCTGCCCGCGCCGCCCAGCGACTGGATGTGCGTGGTGTCGAAGGTGGCCAGATCGGTGTAGTTGACAGCGATTCTTCCGCCCCCGCCGCCGAGTTCGCTGACGCCGCCGTTGGCCTGGATGGAGCCTGCGCCGGAGAGGGTCGAGGTGGTGATGGCGACGGTGCCGCCGGAGCCGCTTCCGGCCCAGTTGCCTTGCCCGCCGGTACCGTTGGCGGAGATCGCGCCGTCGTCGGCGACGTTGGTGGCGTGGATCGAGACCCAGCCTCCACCGATGCCGCCAGGGGTGTTGCCGGCGCCGCAGGAGCCGCCGGAGCCGAGCGCTGCCGGGCTGGTCATGCTGCCGTAGACCGGGTTGGGCGTGCCTTCCCACTGCGCTCCCAGCCCGCCGTAGGAGCCGGCCGAGCGGTAAGTCGGGCCACGTTGCCCACGGTCAGCCCCGGACACGCCTGATTCGCCCCGCTGAAGCCGCCAAGATAACCCAA
>CAWCWQ010000020.1:0-29343 GCA_963799145.1 uncultured Acidobacteriaceae bacterium
CAGTTTGGAGCATTACCCACGGATTCCGTGTCAGTTCCCACAAATCTGGATCAAGCTGGCTCCACAACTCGTCCGCCGCATGGTTCCATGACCATCGTAGGTTAAGCGCAATCTCCGTCAATGTGTCCATCACGGAGGTATCGAGAATGCGGTCTGATTTCATGTGAATCTCCATTTGGGGCGTGGGTTAAGTGGCGAACATCATCACTGAAATATTCAGATGAAGGCAGAGCAGAAAAGTCGTATCGCTGATAACAAAATGTGATGGATAATCGCGGAACTATTTGCCCAGACAGGCGTCTAAACTGATGAAGTCGGGTTCCATGCAGTTGGAAGGAGCTGTGCGACAAGATGTTATCCCAGAGCCCATTCACGATCATCGACAGCACGGCGCGCAGCGCTATTGGCATAAAATCGATGATCCTGTATGGGCGTCCTCTGTGGAGGCAAAGATTTAGGCCCTACACGCTTGGAATTCTCGGTCTGGTCATTGCAGTCGTTTTATGGGGGGCAGGTTATAAGCTATCCCTCTATCATCGCCATACGACTCCGTCGTCGGTCCCGATTGCGAAATTATGGATCGAGTCGCGTAACGCCTCCGCGGCGGCGGCCTCAAGATTCAAGACCAAGTCCCATCTCCTCTCCGTATCGCAGGCATTTATAGCACCCATTCAGCGGCTTCCCCGCCTCAACTGCGCCATCGCGAGCACACTCTCCGCGTGCTCGCGCGACGTTGCATATTTAGGTTTCTTGATTCCGTTCCGCTCTCCCCCTCCACACCGCTTCTTCTTTGCATAGTTGGCACTGCGGTTCAGCCTTTGAGTTGGCGCTGCTGCCGCGTGGCTAAACAGTAGCATCACGAAGTGCATTTTTGTGGAGGAACACACGATGAATTTCCTTTGGCTCTTGCCTGCAGTTCTTCTCGCAATTCCGCTAGTTTCCGTTTGGTGGATTAGGCGATCGAAAGCCCGCGAACTATCCAAACGAATACAATCCGTCATTCAACCGGCTGTCCATGAAGAGGTCATTACCGAGTTTGCCAGTGAGCAATCCAGGCTGATGAAGTATATCTCTCTCAACGAGTTCATGACAATTCTTGATGAGTGCCGTGATCTCATTGTGGTGGATTTAAGACCAGACGCTCCGTCGGCCCCATTTCCGATCTTAACTGCGAATGTGCTTCCAGTCGCGCCAAACGAACTGGACACGATATTGGAATTGCTCCCCATGGACAGGAGCGTGGCATTCTGTGGCGCTACCAATCTCAACATCTTCATGATCATCACTAGTCCATGCATGGAAGGTTCAGCGCCTCTTTATGTCCTGGAGGGTGATCTTCGCCGGGCGGAGGCTGCATGAACAGGCTTTGTGATCTCACAACGTTTGCCAACGGCAATGCCACCATAACTATGAACCGAAGGCATTTCCAGATACCTATCGCAATCCACGTACTCTCCGTCGGCCCAGTGGATCGCGGCAGCATGGTCCACGATGCACTGTTGCATGAACCAAACTTCCATCTTTCTATTGCGACAGATTATCGGGAGCTGTGGAGAATACCAACGCAGGAATCCGTGCATATCGCGATTCTCCACAACACACTTTCCGCGTTCGAGGCCGAGGCCGCCTGCCGGTTGATCCGTCGGCGATGGCTTCACGCCAGAATTCTTGTTGTATCGGCCATTGAAAGCAAACTTGAGGATGCGCTTTACGATGATCGAGTGGCGCCCAGTGCGTCCTCGGAGGTTCTATTCACAACAATTGAGCGGCTTGCCGGAGGGGTGCATGTTTGAAAGTCCCGATGTGTTTGTTGGTAGCGCAAAGCTTTCAGAGAAGTTTGACCCGGCTACTGATTCCTCTGGGAATAAACGCGGTGAGACCAAGGCTTCTTTTGTCGACAATCCCGATTTCGATAGCGCAACACTGGAGCCGCACCGCTGGATTTCTAAAGGAGGACGAGAGTGGATTACACCTTCCAAGAGGGGCCAGGTCGAAGATCTTCCGAGTACTTTCGCATCGACGAAAGCAGAATCAAACAAGGACATCACGGAAGAAAAACTTGATCGCTTTTTGCAGATTATTGAACAGCGTCGTGCGCAATTGTTGTGGCAAGCACAGGGCTTTACAAACCGCCGCGATGAAGCAGAGGAGATTGTGCAAGAGACCATCTTCAGAGCATTCAAGAACCTACCGCACTTTCGCGGCGAGGCGAAGATGGATACCTGGCTGCACGTGATTGTAAGGAATGTTGGACGCGAATGGCTGCGAAAGCGAAAGGGCCGAACAGACATACCTCTGGAATATGTGCGAAACAGGGACGACGAACCTATCGTGTTCGATTTTCCTGATCCAGGTAGAAATCCAGAACAATGTTGCGAAAGCAAGGAGATGGAGCATATTCTGCTTTCGGAAATAGACGATCTGAGTTCAGTCTGTATGCGCGCTGTCGTAATGTGCGAGTTGAAAGAACTTTCGCATCTTGAGGCTGCCAGAGCCCTGGGTACAAACGTCTTTACCATCAAGTCGCGGGTCTATAACGGAAAACGAATGCTGAGACGGGCGATATGTCTGCGCACCGGCGAGCCAGATTTCCATGTAACCGGCGTTTGCAACCCACGAATATGAGAAACTGCAAGATATTAACCGAGCCGCAACGAGGATTCTTTTGGAGTCGGCTATTGTTTTATGTGGCCGTATCGGTCGATACGGCCGCCCTGAAAGAAGCGGTGATGCACCATGCTTTGACCAAGTAAATAGAAGCCAACGACCAAAGCAATTAGAAACAGAATTTGTCCAATATGGAACCAGGGTAACTTTTCTCTTCCAGAGCCTGTCGGCTTCAAATCAGTTGCCATCTGAGCAGCCTCTCCGCAGTGATCGCCATCGACTCCGAGCAATTCAACGCCAGGTCTCTTCTAGGCCTTCTTACGCGACCTGCACCAAAGATGACATCGGGATAAAGGCCATGCAGTCCAATTTTGCACAACCGTTAATCTTTAGGCATTTGTTCATCATGAGCAAGACAGAACATATTGTTGTTCTTGATGGCGCTATGCTGATGTGAACCATCATGTTGCTCATGTGGCCAAGCGGGTCAAGGCAACTTCCAGTACGGAAGTGACGATGGAGGCCGCAAGAATAAATGAGTGCGAATAGCCTTATCCCGAAATCAACAAGCCAACCGGCAAAGCCAGATCAAGACATCGCCTTGACAGGGCTCACGAGTGATGAGGCGCATACTCGTCTTGAAAAAGACGGCCCCAATGCAATGCCGGATACGTCTGCTCATCCACTGCGCAATGCATGTGGCCAAGTTCTGGGCGCCCGTTCCATGGTTGCTTGAAGCCTCGATTGTTCTGGAACTTGCGCTGAACAAGTATTATCGAGGCTGCGGTCATTGCGGCCTTGCTGATATTCAATGCAGCGCTTGCCTACTTTCAGGAGAGTCGCGCACAGTCTACCCTGACAGCTCTGAAGTCACGCCTTGCTCTCAATGCTTCAGTTCAGCGCGATGGCGTGTGGAAGACTGTACCGGCTGCGGAGTTGGTATGTGGCGACTATGGTGAAGCTTTCGCTTGGTGGAGTGGTCGCTGCCGATGTGCATCTGACCGGTGGATCGGTCGAACTCGATCAGTCGATGCTCACAGGCGAATCCCTGCCCATTGAAGCCGGTGCGGGTGTAGACACTTATGCCGGGGCTCTCGTCAAGCGCGGTGAAGCAACAGCCGTGGTGACGGCTACGGGCGTGCGCACGAAATTCGGCCGCACTGCGGAACTCGTTCGCACCGCACACGTGGTAAGCACACAGCAGAAGGCTGTACTCAGGATCGTGCGCAACCTGGCGATCTTCAATGGCGTTGTAATTCTGGCCATGGGCGCATATGCCTACACCCATGCCATGCCGTGGAGTGAGATGGTTCCTCTCTTGCTCACCTCGGTCCTGGCCGCCATCCCGGTAGCGTTGCCCGCGACCTTCACCCTTGCCGCCGCAGTTCGGAGCGCGCTCTCTGGCGAAGCTGGGTGTGCTGCCGACGCGGCTTTCTGCCGTGGACGAGGCAGCTTCGATTGATGTCTTATGCTCGGATAAAACTGGAACTCTAACCCTTAATGCGCTTTCAGTAACCAGCGTTCGCCCATTGCCAGGTTTCGACGAAGCCCACGTTCTCGGCATGGCGGCTCTGGCCAGTTCTGAGGGCGGTCAGGACTCGGTTGATGCGGCGATTCGCTCTGCCGCCTCGCAAAAGCCGGCGCAGGGTCTGCCAAAGCTGGCGACATTTGTGCCATTCGACCCAGCCAAGAAGACATCGGAGGCAACTGCGACAGATGCCAAGGGTATTGCAGAGCGCATCATCAAGGGAGCCTACACAGCAGTCGTTGCCCTCACGGCTCCGTCGCCAGCTGCGGCTGCGATAGTTGACGAACTTGAGAAACAAGGCTTCAGGGTTCTGGCGGTAGCCGCGGGGCCCGCGGCTTCCGTTCAGCTTATCGGCCTGATCGCCCTCAGCGATCCGCCGCGGTCCGGATTCGAGTTCTCTCATCTCGGAGTTACATACACTCGGTGTGTCCACGGTCATGGTGACGGGAGATGCTCCAGCCACGGCGGCAATCGTCGCTCATGAGGTGGGGTTGACCGGGCCTGTTTGCCCGCCCGGAAAGCTTCCCGATACCGTCAAGCCAGAGGACTTCTCGGTATTCGCAAGCATCCTTCCCGAAGGCAAGTATGACCTCGTCAAGGCATTCCAGAAGAGCGGGCATACGGTTGGGATGTGCGGCGATGGCGCCAATGACGCACCGGCACTCCGTCAGGCGCAAATCGGCATTGCCGTCTCGACCGCGACGGACGTAGCAAAGTCGGCAGCAGGGGTCGTACTCACCGATGCTGGACTGGGCGGAATTGTTGCTGCTGTGAAAGAGGGCAGGATCACCTTTCAGCGCATTCTCACCTACACGCTGAACTCGGTGATGAAAAAGATATTGCAGGTGCTGCTGTTGGCGGTCGGTCTGCTCATGACCGGACAGGCTGTCCTGACTCCCATGCTCATGGTGATTGTAATGATCACCGGAGACTTCCTCGCTATGTCGCTCACCACGGACAGGGTGAGGCCATCGAAGACGCCGAACTCCTGGCAAATCGGCGGGATTACAATCGCGGGAGTTATTCTTGGGATCTGTTTCCTTGCCTTTTCCACGGCGATTCTGGCAGTTGGAAAATTCGAGTTGCATCTGAATATAGAAGCACTCCGAACTCTGTCCGTGGTCGGCATTGTGTTTGGAAGCCAGGCCACGACGTATGTCGTTCGCGGGCGCCAACATCTGTGGGGCTTGCGGCCCAGCATTTGGCTCGTGCTTTCTTCCGTTGCCGACGTTCTTATCATCTCAACGCTCGCTGTTTACGGGATTGCCATGGCGCCACTATCCCTCGCGGTTGTCGCCTGCGAGTTTATCGCTGCGATTGCCTTCGGGGTGGTCCTGGACGTGGTGAAGATTCCGCTCTTTGCTCGACTCAGCATCTCGTAAGTACCCGGCGCAGTTGGTACTGTCCTGCATTCTGGGAGTATCGATTACTGCTCCCGACTAACCCGCTCGTGAGGCCCAAACCGAAAAGGCTTGAAGATCCGAAAGGTTAGTATGATCATCGATTCGAATGACTATCTCTTGCCGCCAGACAAGAAAGTAGACCTCGATAAGTGGCCGACGAGTGTCGCCCCATACGCGAAGTCTACGAAGTAGTATAAGGAACTTCTTCTTAGCCACATGGAGAAGCTGAGTTCGCTGCAGCAGCTTCACTACGCATCACATCGCCAAGCGTTGCTCTTGATTTTCCAAGGCATGGATGCTGCCGGAAAAGACGGAGCCATACGCCACGTCATGTCCGGGGTCAATCCGGAAGGCTGCGAGGTCTTCAGCTTCAAGCAGCCAAGCGCCGAGGAGCTTGAACATGATTTTCTCTGGCGCACCACTTGCCGCCTTCCCGAACGCGGCAGGATTGGCATCTTCAACCGTTCCTATTACGAGGAGGTGCTCGTCGTTCGAGTGCACCCGGAACTTCTCCGCAGCCAGGGGCTCGCCCAAGAGTTGCGCGACGACAAGAACATTTGGGTGGAGAGGTATGGCTCAATCGTCGATTTGGAGAAGCACCTTCATCGCAATGGCACGCAAATCATCAAGATATTCCTGCACCTTTCTTTCGATGAGCAACGAAAGCGATTCCTTGAGCGTATCGATGATCCGGGAAAGAATTGGAAGTTCAGCACAGCTGACATTCACGAGCGAAAGTATTGGAAGCACTACATGAAGGCTTACGAGGATTGCTTCCATGCGACAAGCACTCATCACGCGCCATGGTACATTGTTCCCGCTGACGACAAGGAGAACGCACGCCTAATCGTCTCCCAAATCGTCCTTGATGCGTTGGGAGAAATCAAGATGGCATATCCCAAAACCACCGCAAAGCGCCGTCTCGAATTGCGCGCAATCAAGAAGCTGTTGGTGAAGTGACGTCAGAAACCCACATGGTTCCTTCACCCTTCAACTTCCTGTTCCTGCTCTGGGTCCCTCAGGGAACGACCAGCAGCTTACACTCGACCAGGCAGGTGGAAACTGAGGCCATTGTGAATCGCCGAGAAGGCCGAGAACCACAAATTCAGTCCGCAAATCAACTCGAAATTAAGCGTAATGTAGCGAACATGCAGGCCACGCTGAGAAATAGCCATACGTCAACCAGTAAGTCTTTTATTTAAAGGAGGATACTGGCTGTACCCAGGATTGTACCTCGCAATCAAGAAGACGGACGACAATAGCAGGTAACGCTCTTAGCAATTGCCGTCAAGTTGCTTGTTATCAATATGTTGAAATGGTGCCCGGAGGGGGACTTGAACCCCCACGACCTTGCGGTCTGCGGATTTTAAGTCCGTTTTTCAGGGTTTTGTAGCAGATCGCAATGAATCGCAATAAATCGCGCAAGGCATTTACTATCATTCATATACAAGCTTCACTGTGTTTGCAAATCCTCGCAGCAAAATGCACGAAAGTTGAAAGCCAACAGCCATCAAAACAGCCACTAGAATTACCCTGAAATGGCCTCGCTCGTCTCTCCCGTTCGTAGGATCTACCGACTCGATATTTTCAGGTTTCGAGCCTGAGCCAGATCTTCGTGCTCAAAGGCAGAAGACACTATATCCGTCTCCGCCGCCGAAATCCCCAACGCTGTTGCTTCCTGTCGCCATCGTGAAACTGCCGTTGCAACTTCGCCGGCTGTTTGTCGTGCCTGTGCCTGTGTGAGGCGAAAGTATTCGGCAACGCTCAGCGCCAGCTCAATCGACGCATCGCCGCTCTGTTCATCAATGAGCGTAGACAAAATGCGTGGCCGGAATTGCACAGGAACTGGATTCAGATCGTAGGCCGGCGACAATCGCCAGCCCTGATTGCCTTCATAGAGGAAGCCGTGATTACGCAAATGATCGTCGGTGTTTGAAATCAGAACGGAGAAGACGATTCTCCGCCAAAGTTCATGCAGGTCTTCTGTGGGAGCAGCGCCATGCCGTTGAATCGCATCCGCGATCTCCAAATAGCTTCGAGTCTCGTGATCCGAAGCACCCAGCATACTCATCGCCGAAAGAAACGGCCGTCTCGCCGTGCCTTCCCTGTCGAAGCGCCGGAGGAGAAAGACTGGCCGGTCAGCGGCCCGTTCGACTCTGGCAGTTGCCGTTTGAACGCCAGCAGCAGCAGCCAAGCGGAAGGCGACGGCTTCCCATAGAACCGTATGAATGCGGTCGCTGTGATGAGGAAATTTGGCAATCGCCAAATGCCCATCTCGATCCCGCACGGAGGCTTTGGGACGCGCTCCGCCCAGCGATGAGCCAGGCGCAAGCAGCAGGCGGAGATCCTCTTCGGATTCCACTTCATCGTAAACGTGTTCGCTGGCGGCAAGCAGCGCCGGGAGTTCGATTAATGGCGGTGTGCGATGATCCGCGGCCTCACGCAGAAACGGCCCGCCCTCCTGCGAGGCAAACCGCAACGCGCCCATCCGGGTTTCGTCATCGACCATGAGCAGGTAATCGGCCTCCCAAAGAGTTCGGGGCGGCTCGTCGGCGCTTCTGGCGCGCCGAGCCTCGGAGCGCATCATCAAGGCTCGTCCCCAACGGTCAGGAGCCGAATCGCCAATCGCTCCGAAGAGACTCTTGCCCGCCGCAGTGTGGTGCGGCGCGGCGTCCATTTGCAGCGCTGGCTCCAGAGGAAATCGCGCTGGGTTCCGCAGCCACTCTTCGTCATAGCGGAAGGTAGCGCTCTCGACTCGCTTGCGATTGTGCAGCCACAACCGGCCAACCAGATGCGACGTGCCGTCGAGGTCAACGTAGACGAAGATTTGTTGGTCCATTTATGGCCTCGCTTGTTCGCTTTCTGGTTTGGCTTTCTTCGCGCGCCGGGGACCAAGATCAATCCTCTTGGGCAATCGCTCTTCTTCCAGCGCCAGGCCGACCTCGTCTGCTTTTGAGCTGGCCAAATCGTGAAGCCTGTCGAGCATCCCCAGCGCGAACAGGATGGCGGCATAGGTGCCCATCGCAACACCGGGATCTCCCTTCTCTGCCTTCACCAAAGTGGTACGGGAGATGAAGGCGCGTTGGGCCATGACCGCTACTGGAATACGGCGCCTCAATCGAGCATCCCGGATGTCGGCTCCGAGCTTGCGCAAAGTGCTTTTGACGGGAATCGGTAGAGCATCCATGAACATTATCACCATTCCTTACATTCATAATTATGAACTCTTTATCATAATACGTCTACTATTATGAACATACTATGAGGGATGGAATACCAAGACCTTGCGTCTTGAACCATCTAGCTAAGGCGTATCGACATCCTGACCCTCGGGATGTTCCCAGAGATACTTGGAGGCCATTCCCCATGTGATCGACCCACAATCGGCCCCAGATGGTCGGCGGGGTCCAACTGGTTCAATGCACGCTCACGTCATTAGCACTTCCTGGTAGAACTTTGCCACCCTCTCAAATGCGGCGGCAAGGTCGGGCTGCATCCCACATTCAGCCGCCAGGGCCTGGAACGGGATCGCCCATTCCGGGGGCGGCGCATCCAAGACTGCCGGCAATGGGTGTGTTTCACGCCGTTCAAAGGTCAGATGCAGTGCGTCGAGAATCCTCTTTCGGTCCAGAGCACCGCCGATCAGCAGCCCCAAATCCACCAGATCCTTTACCCGGCTGTTTGGAGAGTTGCGGGGCAGCGTGTATGCGTGTATCAACCACCTGCCCAGCTTGTGTATCATTATGCTCGACAGCGCTCTGTTGCATATGGGTACCAGACCCCGGTTTCAAGAGCTTGCCTGTGAGCCTTCACCCAAGCTATTTCCGACTGAATCTTGCCTATTCTCTCGGCAGAGAATTCCCGGACTTCAGGGCGGTCGGCATTCGCCGCAAAATCCATACGCATCTCTAGAATTCGCTCTTGCTGGCCAAGCAAGGCTTTCACAAGCTTCTTGCCGTCGCTAAAGCCATAGGCATGGCAAAGCATACCGGCTTTCTGTATCTGAGCCTCTGTCGCGACGTCGGTACCCAATTCAAGGAAAGTCCACAGAAGATACGATAAATCATCGGCGCGATCGCCCGGCGCTGCGCCATCGAAGTCAATCAGGCCCACAATATCATTGTTACGCAGGATGATGTTCCATGGGGCGAAATCGTTGTGGCACACGGTTTCTTTTCCCTGGGCAAGGTCGCTTCCGGCGGTGGCGTCGTGGAACTGGCGTAGTATTCTTGCGGCGGCTGTCAGTTGTGCGTTGGTCCAATCGTTCCTGCCGAAGGGGACAACGCCTTCGATGAAGCTCAGCATTTCGCGTCCCTCGGAATCAATTCCCTGAAAGCGAGGGGCGTAGGTGAAGGCTTTATCCTCTAACCGTTTCAGCAACGCATGAACATAGGCGGCGTTCGCGTGCTGCGGACGCATGACGGAATCACCTATTCTCACGACATTTTGCGCTGTGCGGCCGCCCGTTAATACAATCGGTTCAGACATGACAGGTCACTTTTATAGAGTGAATGGCGGGCAGAGTGAGATTCGAACTCACGGAAGGCTTGCACTTTCGCCAATTTTTCAAGGCTGCCTCCATCAATACCGGCATAGGTGCCCATTGATTTTAAGGCTCTTTTCATTGCGGACGTGTTAAAATTCTATAGCACTATTAGTATTCTACTAAGTCAGAAGAAGGAAATTCGTCGAAACGATCCGTAACTATGATCAAATAATCTTCACAACACCTCACTGACCTTGATGTGATGCACGGCGTACTTCGATCCGGTCTAGGATATCATCAGCCGGAAGCCGCATCAATCCGTCATCTCCCCCAGGCAACCAAAGAAACCGCATCCTCCTTTCTGCGCTTGGCAGACCGAGACTTGCAGGGCAAAGGCCGCATAGACGGCCCCGCTACCGGAATTGGCCATACGTCTCCTCAACCCACAATCGGCTCCGGATGGTCGGCGCGGGCGTACTTCCGGAGGTCAGCCACCGGAATCAGCACACGTCCACCAATTCCTCTTGTCGGCAGGCGGCGAGTCGCTACCAGGTAATCCAACGCACGCTGGCTGATGGAGAGAACCTGCGCGGCATCATGCCGACTCAGGAGCAACTTCTCTTCGGCGCGAATTTCAGGTTTCTTGTCGGCATTTGGTTGAGAACGCAGAGACGATTCCATAAATGAGTCCTTCACCTTTCCCAGCTTGTTGAATTGCCTTTGACTTGCGCCCAGTCTCACCGAACGCGCCAACCGTACGTCTGGCACTCGAACCGCCACACTTTCTGCTCCTGGCTGGCGATGGCCGGAGCATCCATCAAAGAGATTCAGGAGGCCGCGGGGCACAAGACAATCACCATGTCGGCCCGCTACAGCCATCTGTCGCCGGCGCACAAGCAGTCCGTCGTCGAGCGGATCGCCGGAACAGCCATTCAACAGCCATCTGGAACTGCGGCATGACAGAAAAAACCAACAGCCATCAGAACAGCCACCGGACAAAAAATGCCTCCCGTTCGCGGGCGGAAGTTTCCTTGTAAGTCTTTTGTTTTGTTGGTGCCCGGAGGGGGACTTGAACCCCCACGACCTTGCGGCCTGCGGATTTTAAGTCCGCTGCGTCTGCCGGTTTCGCCATCCGGGCTCAAAGGCTCTTGCCTGCAAGTCATATCGTACCTGAGCCTGCGGACCCCTTTCTTCGCAAGCCCGCAATCCTGAGCCCGCATCGACCGGAGCTTTCGATCGGCAAGCCGATGCGCCAGGCATCACCAACAGCTCGCAAAGCTGGCTTGCCGGGCCGATTCAGAATCCGCAACCGAGCGCGCCTACTGAACCTTGCGGAACCGAATGCTCTCGCCCTCCAGCCGGTACTCGGCGGAGCAGATGTCGCCGCCGCAGATCAGCGCCTCTCCGCCGCAAAGCTGCCGGCGCGTGATCAACCCCAAGGTTCCGCATCGCGGGCAGGACATCACGGCTACAAACGGGTTCTGCGCATGCCCCAGCTTGGCCTGGTTTTCAAGCACGAAAACCGTTCCGGGGTCCATTCTTTCAGGAATCCATTCTTCCAGAAACTGCAAGTCGGTTGACATCCTTCCCTCCAATGGGCCGATGTAACCGGGCCGCGTCCGATGCTCTCAGGCCGGCTCAGTTGATGTGCAACAGCAGGCTGCGAATGGCATCCAGGGGGCTGTGGGAGCCTCCGGGCGAACTTGGTGTTTCCGGCTCAGTGTTTCTTGGACCGGCCGTCGAAGTCAACCGTAATCGAAGCTCGATAGTATCGAGGCGGATTCCCCAGCCTGGAATGGCAGCGCCCCTCTACTGGGAACCACCGATCGGTTGCCAGCGCCGCGAGCCAGTAGCTGATGGCCGCCGAATTCTGCCGCCGCGCCGCGCCGGCGGAGGGGCGCAGGAACTGAGGCGCATAGGAGCGAAACAGCTCACTGGCTTCTGCGGCAACGGCGCTCAAGGAGTCGCGAGCCTGGCCTTTCTGCCCGCCCCCGGAGAACCCTCATCCGAAGAGGCTGAACTTCTTCTTCTTCTCCTCCGCGACATTGGCCTGGCCGCATATAGATTGGGTCATCTGCCGGATTGCGCGCGAGATCGGCGTGGAGCCTTCGGTGAGGGGCGTGGCCGTGTTCTGCATGTGCCGCACAGCGGCATAGTTGTTGGGAATCCGCCAGTCAGCCGGTCTGGTCAGGGCTCTCGTAATATGCGCTTCATCGATTTCCACGCTGCGGGCGTCGTACCGGTTGAGCACGATTTCTAGCCTGGGGCCACCCGTAGCCGAGAGTTGCGAAATCAGGCGGTGGGAGTTTCGCAGCTCGGGAATGCCGGCCTGAGTGACCAGATAGATTGTGGTGGAAGTATCGAATAGATGCTTGCGCTGCAAGTCGAGCATCGATCCCGCATCGATCACTACATAATCGAACTCCTCGCGGGCCACCTTGAGCAGCTTGTCGATGGCGTCAACCGAAACGTAGGTGAGGCCCAACTCACTGGGCGCCGCGAGTACGGACAACCCCGAATCATGCCGTGTCAGCATGGTGGTAAGAAGATGCGAATCGAGCCGGCCGGAGTTCTGGAACGCGTTCACAATCGAGCTCTCGGGCCTGATTCCCAGGTTGATCGCCACGTCTCCCAGCGGCAGATTGAGATCGATCAACAGGGTTCGCTGTTTGTGGTCCTTGGCCAGGGACACGGCAACACTACAGGCCAGGGTTGTCACCCCGCAACCGCCCTTGGCGCCGAGAAACACGAGCAGCTTGCCGTCGAACTGGAGCCTTCCCAGCGTGAGTTGAGGGACGCAGCGCCGAAACCCGATGCAGCGCATGGGCCACATCGCTGCGCTCCAACGGCAGCGTAAGAAACTCGCGAGCTCCCACGCGCATGCACCTGAGAAGCAAGCGCGGATCGGTCTGCGACGAATAGGCGATTGGGATTGCAAGGCCATTGCTGCTGATGGTCTCTATTAAACTGAGGGCATACTCCGGATCGCCGTCGAGATCCACAAGGACGACATCGAAGCTGTTCCCGAGCACCCGCGGCACGTCGTTGAGGTCGGAAGGGTAAGCAACGAACTCCCGGACGGGGCCCCTGTTACACTCGGCCAGCGCGGTTGTCGCCTCCTTGCGCCGCTGCTCGTCTGGGCTGACGACCGCTACGGACAAGGCGCCAGCGCTCACGGCATCGGGGATTCGGACGGTGTCAGACATAGCGAAGCCGATCTTCCCAGCTGCACGGTGCATCTCCACCGGCTGACACGCCTAGCAGGTCGGTCGGATCGAGCTGCCTTTCGGTGTACCGATTCAATTCCTTTGCACCCTTCCTCTGGGAAATCCTAGACCATCGTAGCATCCACAAAGCCTACAGAAAGCGCCAAGAATAAGCGATGCCCCATTCGCGGTACTTGCGAACGGGGCCTCCGCATCCGCGAGCCACGTAAATCCCCACCCCGGTGGCTCGACCTCAGTCGTAGTATTCGAGGCCCAGGTGGGTGATCAGGTCCGCGCCCATGATGTGGCGCAGCGTGTTCTTCAGCTTCATCGACTGGATGAACAGATCGTGCTCGGGATAGAGTCCCGGCCGCCGTCTGCGGCGACTTGAGATAGAAGCTCAGCCACTCCTGAATGCCGATCGCGCGAAGTGCCGGCGTGCGCTTGGCCAGATCCAGGAAGAGCACCAGGTCGAGCGCAATGGGCGCGGCCAGAATCGAATCGCGGCACAGGAAGTTCACCTTGATCTGCATCGGGTAGCCCAGCCAGCCGAAGATGTCGATGTTATCCCAGGCCTCTTTGTCGTCGCCGCGCGGCGGGTAATAGTTGATGCGAATCTTGTGGTAGATATCCTTGTAGAGATCGGGGTAAAGCTCCGGCTGGAAGATGTAATCGAGCGAGCCCAGCTTGGACTCTTCCTTGGTCTTGAAGGATTGCGGATCGTCCAGCACCTCGCCGTCGCGGTTGCCCAGAATGTTGGTCGAGAACCAGCCGGAGACGCCCAGCATGCGCGCCTTGAAGGCCGGCGCCAGCACCGTCTTCATGAAGGTCTGGCCGGTCTTGAAGTCCTTGCCGCAGATGGGCGCCGCGTTGCGCTTCGAGAGCTCGATCAGCGCCTTGGTGTCCACCGTCAGGTTCGGCGCGCCGTTGGCGAAGGGCACGCCCTCGCTCAGCGCCGCGTAAGCATAAATCTGCGAGGGCGCAATGCCGATGTCGTCGTTCTCCAGGCCCGCTTCGAAAGCCTCGATGGACTCATGCACCGCGCGTCGGCTCGAGGAAGATCTCGGTCGAAGCGGCCCAGATCATCACCACGCGGTCCACGGTCTTCTTGAAGGCCCGGATGTCGGCGATCACCTGCTCGGCCAGGTCGCGCTTGTTCTTGCCCTTCTTCACGTGCGTGCCGTGCAGGCGCTTCACGTAGTACTGGTCGAAGACGGCAGGCAGCGGCTTGATGGTCTCCAGATAGGGCTTCAGCTGGTCGAGGGTCTCCTTGTCCAGCACCTTGGCGTGGGCGGCGGACTCGTAGACGTTGTCCTCGAAGATGTCCCAGCCGGTAAAGACCACATCGTTCAGGTCGGCCAGCGGCACAAAATCCTTGATCAGCGGCGACTTGTTGTCGGTGCGCTTGCCCAGGCGGATGGTGCCCATCTGGGTCAGCGATCCGATCGGCTTGGCCAGTCCGCGGCGGACGGCCTCAACGCCGGCGATCATCGTGGTGGCCACGGCGCCCAGGCCGACCACCATCACTCCCAGTTTGCCCGTGGCGGGCGCAATCTGCTGTGCTGCGGCGGTCTTCTGGCCGCCTTGCTCTTCAGTTCCCATTGCTTCTCCTAACCTTCCTTTTCCCCGATCCGCATCTCCGGACTGTTCTAACTCATCCTGAGGCGAACCGAATAGTGTACGCCTTGCGGAACAACCTCATCCCACTCGCAGCCTTATGCGGCGTCCACTTGCCTGCCGCGCTTCAGGTGCGACCACACAAACCACACGATTCCGGCCAGCCAGCGCGATCTCGACGACCAGATGAAAGCGGTGGAACGCACTGGTAAAAACGCGGGTCCGTATGCCACGCCTCGCCCAGCTTCATGCCGGCGTAGGCCAGGCAAAAATACCACGACCCAGGAGCCCAAAGAGGTATAGATGTGAAAGCGCAGCTCGCGGCATCCTGGCGATTCCCGCCGGAAAGGCAATAAACGTCTGCACCACCGGCAGCATCCGCGCCAGCAACACCGTGATCGAGCCGTACTTCTCAAAGAAACAGGTCATGCGGTCCAGATCGTGGTGGCTCATCAGCACCCATTTGCCGTAGCGCTCCACCAGCGGCCGCCCGCCCTTGGCGCCGATCCAATAGGCGACCGCCGAGCCAAGATTGCAGCCCACCGCCCCCGCCGTCGCCACCAGGAACAAATTGAAGCGCCCCAGATAAACCAGGTACCCGGAAAACGGCATGATGATCTCCGAAGGCAGCGGAATGCAGGCCGAATTGATTCCCATCAGCGCGACAATGCCGGCATAGCCGCCCATGTCGATGACGTGGGTGACGAACTGCACCAGGAGGGTCAGAATTCTTTCACTCATGAGCCTTCCCAGTATATAGGGCCAAGGCGGGCAGGCGTCTCCCGTTCCGGCCTCCATTCGGTGAGAACCGCCTTGCCCCCGAATCTCGCCTGCTCGCCATCCCCGAGAAGCGAGCCGGCTTGCCAACTTGCTGCCCCCGAGATGCGGCGCTAACTTGCCGCCTTTCTTCAATCGCCAGCCTCAGGGTGGAAACCGCGAACCCACCTCCGCTTTGCTACGATGAGGGAGTGATCGAAGCAAACCCCGAGGTGTCCGTTGGCCGATCTTCCCCCCGTCCCGCTTACGCTCGAAGGCTCTAGCCTGCTGCACCAGTTCTTCCGCTTCGACTGGAAGGCCTGGCGCTCCACTCCGTCCGGCGATCGCGAGCGCATCGCCGCTCAGGCCGTTGAAACCCTCCGCCGGCTGGAGCGCGCCGGCCCGGATGCGCCCATCCGCTCGGCTCTCTTTTCGGAACTCGGCCACAAGGGCGACCTGATCCTGATCCACTTCCGCGACTCCTTCGAGGCGCTGAACCAGGTGGAGCTGGAGCTGGCGCAGACGGAACTCTACGACTTTCTGGAACCGCGCCACTCCTATGTTTCGGTCGTCGAACTCGGCCTCTACGAGTCCAGCCGCAAGACCTACGAAGCCGCTAGCGCCAAGGGCTTGAGACGTACTCGCCCGAGTGGAAGGCCGAGATCGCCGCCACGCTCGAGCGCCAATCCGCCGCCATGGCGCCGCGGCTCTTCCCCGCCGTTCCCGAGGCCAAGTACCTCTGCTTCTATCCCATGGATCGCAAGCGCGGCGAGCAGGAGAACTGGTACACCGTGCCCTTCGCCGAGCGCCAGCGCATGATGCACGAGCACGGCCTGATCGGCCGCCGCTACGGCGATCAGGTGAAGCAGATCATCTCCGGATCGATTGGCATGGACGATTGGGAGTGGGGCGTCGATCTCTTCGCCGACGATCCCGTGGTCTTCAAGAAGCTGATCTACGAGATGCGCTTCGACGAGGTCAGCGCCGTCTACGCCCTCTTCGGACAGTTCCAGTCGGCGTCAGGCTGCCGATCGAGCGGCTGCAAAGCTGGCTCGAAGGGAAGCTGTGAATGCGCCGGAGCGGCTCTTCCCATTGCACAGTAAGGAATGTTTGCCTTACAATGAGCTACGAGGACTCCCCATGGCGACGCTCACCGTTACCGCAAAGGGCCAGATCACGTTGAAGCGGGAACTGCTCCGGCACATGAACGTCTCGCCCGGCCAGAAGGTCGGTGTCGATATGCTGCCGGACGGCCGGCTCCTGGTGCGACCCGTTGCGAAGAAGGGCTCGATCGTCGCATTCAGCGGATCGCTTGCGAAAAAAGGAACGCCCCGGCTGACGATCGAACAGATCAATGAAGCCATCGCCGACGGATGGGCGGGGATAAGGTGAGAATCGCGGTCGATACTAACGTGCTGCTTCGAGACGCGTTACACGACGACCCGCGCCAAACTCCGATAGCTTCAAGAACCTTGCAGAGCGCCGAACTCGTCATCGTGCCCACGCCGGCGCTTTGCGAGTTCGTTTGGGTGATGCGGCGCCTCTATAAACGATCTGCCGCGGAGATTGCTTTCTCGATTCGCCTTCTGATGAGCGCCGACAACGTCGAGCTGGACGGTCCTGCTATCGAAGCGGGCCTCGATGTGCTCGGCGCTGGCGGCGACTTCGCAGACGGTGTGATTGCCTACGAAGGCCATTGGTCGGGCGCAGAGGAATTCGTCAGCTTCGACAAACAGGCCGTGTCCCTGCTAAAGTCGCAAGGCAAGAGAGCCCGCCTTCTCTCCTGAGAGATGATATGAGATGCGCTTCGACCAACCACGGCGCGTTCCGCAAGGTAGTCGGCCGCCTCAGCCGCCGATCCGCTATCCTGTTCGGAGGCGCTTGGTCGTAGACCCTCCACGGAGGCACCAAAATGTCGCGTTTCGCCGAGCCCATGGCGCGGCTCATTGAAGAGTTGAAGAAGTTGCCCGGCGTGGGCACCAAGAGCGCCCAGCGCTTCGCCTTCCATATTCTGCGCTCCACCGACGACGATGCGGCGGCGCTGGCCGAGGCGGTGCGCGGCCTCAAGGCCAGCCTGCGCCTGTGCTCCATCTGCAACAACGTCACCGACGTCGATCCCTGCGCCTACTGCGCCAGCGCAACGCGCAACCAGCGGCTGGTCTGCGTGGTCGAGGAGCCAACCAGCATCGCCTCCGTCGAGCGCACGCGCGGCTCCCAGGGGGGATACCAGGGCGTCTACCATGTGCTGCACGGAACCCTCTCGCCCCTGCACGGCGTCGGCCCCGGCCAGTTGCGAACCGGCACGCTGGTGGCCCGCGTCGAGCGCGGCGAGGTGGACGAGGTGATCCTGGCCACCAGCCCCACCCTGGAAGGCGAGGCCACTGCCCACTGGCTGGCCGGCGCACTGCGCGGCTTCCCTGTCCGCATCACGCGCATCGCCACCGGCGTTCCGGCAGGCAGCGACATCGAGTACGCCGACGAAGTGACGATGGCCCGCGCGCTAGAGGGCCGGCGCGAACTCTAGGGCATTTTTCCTGTGGGTATAGGTTCCTGGGTGCCCCACCTGGGCGCCCTCTGGGCACCGCGCTCTTGTTTTTGCGGCTAGGGTGGGACAAAGCCCCCTCTGCCTCAACGAGAGAACCGCTCTAGCCCGGGCCGTTGCAGCAACTACCCGCGCAGCTTGCGCAGCAAATCCTGCGGATGCACCGGCTTGGCGAGAATCTCGAACTCGTAGCCCCGGGCGCGCGCCTTCTCAAGCAGATCGGCCGTGGCGGCCTGGCCGCTGAAGAGCAGGATTTTGATCCCGGGCAGCAGCGCCTGGATGCGAATCGCCGCGTCGATGCCGTTCAGGTCGGCCATGATCACGTCGGAGATGAGCATCTGCGGCGCAAATGTCTGGGCCAGCTCAAGCGCCTTTTCACCGGAGTAAACGGCGCGGGCGTCGAACCCGCTCTGCTTCAGGATCATGGCCAGCGTGTCGGCGATCACCGGCTCGTCGTCGGCTACCAGGACCTTCGGTTTGGCAAGTTCTTCGGGCATATTCTCTCTGACGCGGGGCAGGGCCGGAACGCGCGCGCGTGGCCGCGCAACTTACTGGACCAGACTACAATGGCGGTCCGTAATGATCCGCCTGCCATGCGAAGCGCTTTTCAGCCCATCATACGCCCTGCTTGCGGTTTCCTCAGCCAACTTCCTGAGCCGGAGCCGGGAATAAGGCGCGCCTGCCTGCCCCAAACCGGTTCCACCGCGCAAGCGGCCGGCTTTTCATCGGAGCGCAACCGTTAAAACATATACTTGCAACAACGACTGGCTGCGGTTTTTGCCACGCGGACCCGAATAGGAGAATTGCGCATGTCGGAAGCGGCCATCCCCAACCCAACCCCGGCCCTCGAAATCGCCGCGCCCCCGCCCCCGGCCCCAGCCGCTGACGCCATCATTCGCGCCGCCGGGATTGAGAAATACTACGCGCAACCCAGCCAGAACCGCATTCAGGTCATCTCGGCCACCAACCTTGAAATCCTGCCCGGCGAGATTCTGGCCCTGCTTGGCCCGTCTGGATCAGGCAAATCCACCATGCTGCGCATGTTGAGCGGGCTCTCCACCCCCACGGCTGGCCAGGTCTACTGGCACCAGACGCCGATTGCCGAAGCCGAGATCAATGTCTCTATCGTCTTCCAGAGCTTCGCCCTCTTTCCCTGGCTCACCGTACTTCAAAACGTCGAAGCTCCCCTTCAGGCCCGCGGCATCAGTTCCGAAGAGCGCCGCGCGCGCAGCATGAAGATGCTGGACACGGTTGGGTTGGACGGCTTCGAGGCCGCCTACCCCAAGGAGTTGTCGGGCGGGATGAAGCAGCGGGTCGGCTTTGCCCGCGCGCTCGTTGTCGAGCCCGAAGTCCTCTTCATGGATGAGCCCTTCTCCGCGCTGGACGTGCTGACGGCCGAAAACCTGCGCAGCGAACTGCTCGAGCTGTGGGCCAACAAGGCCATGCCCACCAAAGCCATCTTCCTGGTAACCCACAACATCGAGGAAGCCGTCCTGCTGGCCGATCGCATCGTTGTGCTGGGGCGCAACCCCGGCCACATCCGCACCGACTTCCGCGTCCAGCTCCCGCAGCCCCGCGACCGCAAATCCGAGCCCTTCACGCAGTTGGTGGACTACATCTACAAGGTGCTCACCAGGCCCGATCTGGCCCCCGCCGAGGCGCCCGATCAGCAGCAACCCAAGGTTCGCGACCAGCGCCAGATGCGCTATCAGATGCTGCCCCACGCGCGCCCCGGCGGCATGGCCGGCCTGCTCGAACTCCTCCTCGACAAGGGAGGCCGCGACGACATCTACCGCTTGGCCGACGATCTGACCTTCGAAATCGACGACCTGCTGCCCATTGTGGACGCCGCGCAACTGCTCGGCTTCCTGAAGATCGAGGAAGGCGACGCCGCCATCACCGAGAGCGGCACGGAGTTTGCCAACTCCGAGATTCTCCGCCAGAAGGAGCTCTTCCGCCAGGCCGCCCTGGCCAACGTCCTGTTGCTGCGCCAGATTCGCCGCGCCCTGGAATCCAAAAGCGACCATACCGTCCCCGAGGACTTCTTTCTCGACATGCTCGACGAGCAGTTCAGCGAGGAGGAATGCCTGCGCCAGATGGAGACTGCCGTCACCTGGGGCCGATACGCCGAGCTATTCGACTATGACGCGGGCCGCCGCCGCTTTGTGCTGCCCGACGCGCAGGACGAAGAGGCTGCCGCCAGCGGGGGAAGCAAGTGAAGCCCCAGCATCCCCTCGCCCGATCCCTGGTCCTTGCCCGCGGCTGGCCGTTCCTCATCGACATGTGTGTGGCCGGCTGCGCGCTGGCCATCTTCTTCGCCCTGGTCAGCACCGGCTCCTATTGGATGGGCAAGCCGGTTCCCGTGGTGCCCATCTCGCATTCCATCGGCGCGCTGCCGGCCTACGCAGTCGCTTCCGTGGTCCGCATCGCCATCGCCTATCTGCTCAGCCTCACATTTGCCGTCTCTTACGGCTACATCGCTGCGTATAACCCCAGGGTCGAGCCTTGGATGATCGCGGTTCTGGATGTTCTGCAATCCATTCCCGTGCTCAGCTTTCTGCCCCCCGTCGTCCTGGCCATGGTCGCCCTGGTCCCGGGCCATCAGATGGGCATCGAGATGGGCGTCATCCTGCTCATCTTTACCGGCCAGGTCTGGAATCTGGCCTTCAGCTTCTACTCCTCGCTCAAGAGCATTCCCCGCGAAATGGTCGAGGCCTCGCGCATCTACCGCTACTCGGCCTGGCAGCGCTTCTGGCAGCTTGAGATGCCCTACTCCGCCATCGGCCTCGTCTGGAACTCCATCGTCTCCGTCGCCGGCGGATGGTTTGCCCTCATCGCCTGCGAGATGTTCACCATGGGCGACCGCAACTTCCAGTTGCCCGGCCTGGGCAGCTATCTGCAAACCGCGGCTAGCTCAGGCGACGTCCGTGCGCTGGTGGCCGGATTCGCCGTCGTCATTCTCATCGTCGTCGCCACCGATCAGCTTGTCTGGCGTCCGCTGATCGCCTGGAGCGACAAATTCAAGTTCGAGCAGGTCGAGTCCGCCGACCCCGTCACCTCGCCCATCCTCGATCTGCTTAGGCGCTCAACGCTCTTAACTTCGCTTCCCGGCCGCATCTGGGCCCGCGTCGAAGAGCCTGTCTACCGGCGCATGGCGCGCAGCAGGGAATGCCGCGTCGTTCAGCCGCTGGACGAAGGCCAAACCGGCAAAGCCTCCGCCGCGCTCTGGACCGTGGCCGCGGCAGCTATTCTCGTTGTCGGCTGGGGAGCCGTGCAGGCCGTCCTCATGCTCAGGACCGTCACCTGGCCTGACCTGCGCCTGCTGCTTGAGGGCGCGGGCGCGACCTTCCTGCGCGTGAACGCCGCGCTCGCCATCTCCGCCCTGTGGACCATCCCCGTCGGCGTCGCCATCGGGCTCAACCCAAAGCTGGCGCGGGTTGTCCAGCCGGTGGCGCAGATCCTGGCCTCGATCCCGGCCACGGCCTTCTTTCCCATCCTGCTCATCGGCCTGGTCAAGATCGGCGGCGGCCTGGGCATCGGTTCCATTGCCCTCATGCTGCTGGGAACGCAGTGGTACATCCTCTTCAACGTCATCGCCGGAGCCATGTCCATCCCCTCCGACCTGAAAGAGGCCGCCGCCGTCTACCACTTCACACGATGGCAGCGCTGGACCAAGCTGATTCTCCCCGGAATCTTCCCCTACCTCATCACCGGCATGGTTACGGCCTCCGGCGGAGCCTGGAACGCCTCGGTCTTTGCCGAGTACTCCCACGTCGCCGACCGCACCCTTCAAACCATAGGCCTAGGCGCGCAGATCGACGCCGCCACCGACAGCGGCCGCTTTCCCATCCTGCTCCTCGCCACCATGCTGATCTCCGTCATGGTAGTCACCATGAACCGCCTGGTCTGGCGCCGCCTCTACCGGCTAGCCGAAACCCGCTACAAACTCGAAGGCTGAGGACGCTATCCAAAGCATTGTCTTGAAAGGGCACGATCTCACAGGCTGCGGAAAAACCAGGCTTTGTAAAAGGGCACGACTTCAGTCGGGCCGCAAATGCAACAAAATAGATGCAGGGCTTTAGCCCCTGCGGTATAGCAGGTGGCTTAGGTCCGACAAGTCGGATGGTTTGCCCTACCAGGTCTCAGAATCGAGACCTGGGGCACCGGGCCTTCCCGCTTCGGGATCGAATCCGGTGTTCCCATTTATGCACAATTGACCCGTATTCATTGCTTGACACCGCACCATATAAACGCGTATATACATGTATATTCAATGGCAGGAAAGGCAAATTCGAAACGGCGATCTCCACGCAGCAAGCGAAAGGGGGTTCCGATGGTTGTTTACCTGGAAGAGCACCAAGCCGGCAAGCTCGAAGATCTGTCGCGTGAACGAAGGGTCACCAAAACGGCCGTTGTGAAGTTTGCGGTGGATAGGCTCTTGCTCGAACTGAGCGACGGCCAGCTCGATTTGCCTCTTGGGCTGGCAGGTGCGAACAAAGGGCAGTTTTAATCGGAGCGCTGTGGGACAAAGAATGAAACCAACTCTTGCGTCATTCTTCAGCGGTATTGGCGGCTTTGATCTCGGGTTTAGGCGCAATGGCTTTGACGTCTCTTTCCAATGCGAGATCGACCCCTTCTGTCTCACTGTTCTGGAAAGGCATTGGCCAAATGTCATCAGGTTCAAGGACATCAAAGAAGTCGGAGCAGCAAATGTCCCTCCTTCAGATGTTTGGGCAGGAGGATTTCCCTGCCAGGATGTCTCAGTGGCACGAATGGGCCCGCGAGTTGGGCTTAAAGGGAAAAGATCGGGACTCTTTTTTGAGTTTGCTCGCCTACTTGGAGAGTGTCGCCCCGGAGTTTTCATCATCGAGAACGTTCCGGGCCTTCTCTCTTCCCACGGGGGACGGGACTTCGAGATCGTCCTTCGAACGCTGGCCGGCCTCGGGTATGGCGTGGGATGGCGTGTGCTTAACAGCCGGTACTTTGGAGTCCCCCAGTCACGTCAAAGAGTCTACATTGTCGGGTGTTATCGAGACCGGAGGGGTCCAGGACAAATACTTTTTGAGTCCGAATGCGGCTCGCGGGATATTGCGGCGGGCGGACCGAATGGGGAGAGGTCTGTTTCCCCCTTTAAGGAAAGCTTTGGGGATCCTGTCAAAGGGCCCATCGTTGCCGGACTCGCCTATTGTCTCTACGCATGCTCCGCGCGGCACACGGGCACGGACTGGAGCCGAAACTACGTCTCATACCCACAAGGGAAAGTCAGACGGCTAGTCCCTATCGAATGCGAACGGCTGCAAGGGTTTCCCGAGAACTGGACACTCACAGAGACGTCCCTCAAAGATTCGGCAGACAGCGATGAGCCGCGATACCACGCCGTGGGAAATGCGGTGACTGTGACGGTTGCAGAGTGGTTAGCGAAAAGAATCAGTAGCTATCTCTTCCAGCACAAAGACTCCGAGTTCGACTTGCACGAAGCTGCTACTCTGCCTCTGCCAGCATTCTCAAGTAGACCGGATTTGGGCGCTCACGAACTGTACGAGGCAGCCTCTGCGCCGGTATAGGCCCGACAACTTGAGTCAACTGTTCAATGCTGAACTGGGGGTTCTCTGCTGCAATCGCAGCGGCAACGTTGGCGGGGATCTCGATTGAGTAATTACCGTCCTGCTCGCGAATGACTATCAGTCCCTCGTCGAATGCCCAATGATGCGACTTGCACAAACACAGGCCATTAGAAACGACATCGAGGTCGTAGTCCGCCCACGGGAGGATATGGGCCGCATCGACTCCCGGCACTGCATTTATGCTGGTTTGCGGAAGATGAACGCCACAAACTATGCAAGTAGAATTGTAGGCCTCGCGCACGATTCGTCTGAATAGCGCGCTAGCTGCGCCCCGGGAATTTGCCCATCGCTTCCAGTCCTCCAACACCCGACGGCGAACGAATGTCTCGTCCGGGTCGATCTGGTCGATCTGAATCAAGGGCTTTGGAGGCTCTGCTGCTAACGAAAGTGCCTTTGCAAGGTCATCGAGCACGTCGGAATCGAGACTTCGATCCATTAGCCCGAGAGTTTCTGCGAGCCCTGTCACTTGGGTCTGCAAATTGAAAACAAGTCCCTCGGCGGGCTTCATGATTGGACCGCCCCCATTGACCAGGGTTCGATGCTTCTCCAGGAGTGCACGGATTGGGACGGGTAGTCTGCTGGATTGCGCCCAGACTTGTTCCAAGCGTTCGCGTCGAAGCGCAAAGTGAAGATCTTCTGCGTGATTGCTCATGTTTCGCAGCAGAATCTCTTGAACGACCAGCCTCGCCGACCTTCCATCGATGTCGATCGTGTCGGACAATTCAACCTGTTCGATGGCATAACGACCGGCACGAAGTATCGGCAACCCTCCAGCGAGGGTGCTGTCCTGGCGGCTCGGATGGGGCATCAGAAGTGCGGCGGCAAGTTGCCGCTGTACCTGCATATAGGCCGAGCTCCGATGAAATCGGCGGATACGCGGCTTATCGCCTTGATGGGAAAGTTGTGTGTCGGTGTCAAATAGCCATCCGCCGCCTAGGTCGAGAATGAGGCGTCGTCCTACAAGGTCCAAAGCACGCAATCCATTCGCTGCTTCGCCGCTGAGCTCGTATTCTCCGCGACCGCCGCTGACTCTTCGCGAGATCCGCATTATCGCCCTCTCAGCTTCGCCCCCAGATCAAGGAATTGTTCGAGGTAATATTACCAAAGGAACGAGGTGGCATTCATGGAAATCGTCCCATGAACTGCGCTTCGGGGACATTCTGAGGCAAGCCGTAGCCATGACCGACCAAGTCAATCCCGCGCGACGTTCAGAAAACATGAGACGGATTAAGAGCGCCGATACCAAGCCGGAGCTATTTGTGCGACGTCTTGTGCACGCGATGGGTTTCCGGTTCAGGCTACACAGGAGAAACATGCCGGGCTGCCCCGATCTTGTTTTCGCCAGCCGTCGAAAAGTGATTTTCGTTCACGGCTGCTTCTGGCACCAGCACAGTGGATGCGATGATGGCAGAGCGCCGCGCACAAGAATAGACTACTGGATCCCAAAGCTCTCTCGGAACGTCGCGAGGGATGAGGCTGCCATGAGACAGCTAGTGAAAATGGGATGGCAGGTTCTCGTGATCTGGCAGTGCGAGATAGGCGGCGGGCTCTCGATTGAAAGCACAAAGGAGAGAGTGCGCCAATTCCTTCAAGGCTGACCCGCCAGTTTACGCCGGGTGCCCCATCCTCTTCGCGTCGTCGCCACGGCGACCGAAATGGGTGGGAAGCCACAAAACTCGACCGTCCCTCATTCGTCCGGTGTCGGGCACCCTATATACCGGTCTTCGTCAGCCGGGCCGAAAGCCTGCCCTGAGCTTGTCGAAGGGCGGCTCGCTCCCGAGACCCGGGATTCCTCTTCCGCCAGGGTTACATGTGCCGGTATTGTTCATTCCGACTGCTGCCGATAATAACCCTCCGTCGGCGCATAATGGTTTATCGAGGACGAAGGGAAATGCCCCGGCCCCGCTATGCCGTAGGAGTGCGAATCGCCCGGCTCATTGCCAGGCGTCCCCGGTCCGCATCTGTTAACCAGAAAATAAATACCCCCACCCCCCTCCTATATTTTCAATACCCTGCGTATCATTTGCCGATCTGTGAAGCTTGGCCATAACCGAAGCGGAATCAGCGTCTTGCACTGGGATCCTGTCAAGGACCACTTCGGCCCCTTTGCCGCGATGTGGGATTTTTCCGGCCTTGGGAGGTGTTTTTCGGCCTCACAAGCCCGCCAATCGAGACAAGTTCGATATCCGTCTTATCCTATTCAGGGGTTCCTTTAGCGCCTTTTGGGAGAAACAAATGATTCGAGTGGGCCTGGTAGGTTTCGGCATGGCGGGGCGCGTCTTTCACGGCCCGCTTATCTCTTCGGTTGACGGGCTGGAACTGGCCGCGGTGGTCGAGCGCAGCTCCGACAAAGCCGCCGAGCGCTATCCCGGCATCACGACCTACCGTTCTCTCGAAGCCATGCTGGCCGATCCATCCCTCGATCTCTTCGTCGTGGCCACTCCCAGCGGAACGCACTTCCAGGTCGCCCGGCAGATTCTTGAAGCCGGCAGAAATGTGGTGGTTGATAAGCCGGTGGCCGTGGCCTCAGCCGAAGTTGCCCAGTTGATGGAGCGGGCCAAAGCTCGCGGCGTGCTGCTCATTCCGTTCTTCAACAGGAGATGGGACGGCGACTTCCTGACGATTCAGCGTCTGCTCGGCGAAGGCTCTCTGGGGCGGCTGGTTTACCTTGAGTCCCGCTTCGATCGCTGGCGGCCCAACCCGCCCTCCGATCGCCTCTGGAAGGAAGACCCATTCGCTGGCGGCGGCGTCCTGCTTGACCTGGGGACGCATATCGCCGACCAGGCGCTGGCGCTCTTCGGCAAGCCAGAGGCAGTTGCCGCCGAGGTTCTCTGCGAGCGCAGTTGGGCGCGCGCCAACGACGCCTTCACCCTCCGCCTGCGCTATCAAGGTTTCACGGTCGCTCTGGGCGCGAACAGCCTCTCCTCGCCTCCCGGCGCGCGCTTCCATCTGCGCGGCGACCGGGGCAACTACAGCAAGCTGGGTCTCGACCCGCAGGAGGCCGCGCTGAACAGGATCACCCGCATCGAAGATTCCGCCTGGGGCCAGGAACCGCCCGCCGCCTGGGGCACATTGAACGTGGACGTGGACGGCGCCATCGTCACCCGGCCCGTCCCGCCCATCCCGGGCGACTACCGCCTTTACTACGCGGGCGTCCGCGACGCGCTCCTCGGCAAGGCTCCCGCTCCGGTGCCGGCCGTAGCCGCATGGCGCGTGGCCCGCCTACTGGAGTGGGCCGCGGAAAGCTCCGAGCAGCGCCGCGAGATTCCCTGCAACTGGAGCGAAGAGCCAAGGTAGAGAGAGTTGCAGCTACAACCGGTCAACCGCTTCAGGCAGGGCGTGGCTCGCCTTCAAAGTGGAGGGTTCGCTCGCCGGCTCCTTCTCCACCAGCGGCACCCAGAAGCGAAAGCTGGCTCCCTTGCCGGGAACGCTGGCAGCCTCGATGGTTCCGCCGTGCGCGGCCAGAATGGCGCGGGTGATGGCCAGGCCCATCCCCGATCCCTTGCCTTGAATTGCGCCCCGCCTGCCGCGGTAGAACTTCTCAAAGATCAGCGGCAGATCGAGGACATCGATGCCGGGGCCGTTGTCTTCGACAGAGAACTCCAGCCGGTCGCCGGCTCTGCGGCTTTTAAGCGTAACGCGGCTCCCTGGCGGAGTATGCCTGGCGGCGTTTTCAAGCAAATGGCGCAAGACACGGCCTAGCAGGTGAGGATCGAACCAGGCAGGATCGTCTGGACCTTCCACATTAATCGTCAAACGGCGCGATCCAAGGGCCTTGCGCGACTCCTCGACAGCCTGATCGAGCAGCGCGCGTGGATGCTGGGGAACCAGGTGGACCCTGACCACGTTGGCGTCGATCTCGGCCATCTCCACGGCGTCGCCGATCAGCAGATCCAGCCGCGCGGCCTCCTCATCGACGATGGACGCGAGATCGAGCCGGCCGGCCTCGTCCAGCCCCTCGGCCTGAAGCAGTGTCGTCGCGGCTGCCCGAATCGAGGTCAGCGGGGTGCGCAGTTCGTGGGTCAGCGAGTCGATGAGCGCCGTGCGCAGCCGTTCTCCCTCGCGCGCCGCCTCCATGCGCGCCGAGGCTTCGATCGCAATCGCCCGCGCCAGCACCACGGCCACCTGGGCGCTGACCGCCGTGGCCACCTGGCGCGAGAGCCGCGCCGGCCGCCACCCCAAGGCCCCCACCGGCCGCATCCCCAGCATCAGCGCGGTGGTGAAGAAGCCCGCTTGCAGAACGATCGTCGGATTCTGTCCTTGGGTCAAGACCTTCAGTGTTTCCTTGACGCTCTCAGGCAATTCCGCCGTCGAAGCGTAGAATTCGTCGCGATCGCAAACGTAAAGTGCTACCCCATCCAAGGCGAAGATACGGTCGATCAGGCGGGGCAGATCGTGGATCAGAGCTTCTGGATCCTCGTGCAGCATCACCTCCTGGCTGAGCGCATAGAGCCGCTCCACGTCTTCGCGCCGCTGTTCGGCCTGGCCTGTCTGGCGACGGGCCTGCTCCGCCACCCGCCCCACCACCACGCAGCACGCCAGAAACGAAAACATTGCCACCCACTCCTGCGCGCCGGCCAGCCGAAAGGTGTGGAAGGGAGGCAGAAAGAAGTAGTCGAATGACAGAGAACAAAGCACCGCGATGTACAGCGAGAGCCAAAGTCCAGCCTGTGTTGACGACCAGACCACGAGTACCAGAAACACCATGCCTGCCGCAGTCGAGTTGGCGCCCAGCCAGACCAGCACAAGCGTCGTCAGCGCCGCCATCGCCGTGCCCACGATCCAGTGAACGACCCCGCGCGAATCCGAGACCATCCCAGTATCCTCTCATCGTGCATGATACCGGGCCAACCGGGTGATGTAGTCTTTCAATGAAAGAAGGAAGCCATGCCGGGCCGCATTCTGGTTATCGACGACGAACCGCAGATCACGCGCGTGCTGCGCGCCGCGCTGTCGGCGCAGGGCTACGACGTACGCACGGCCAACGAACCCGAAGAGGGGCTGCAAGTCTTCAAGGACTGGGCGCCCGACCTGGTTGTGACCGACCTGATGATGCCGGGCATCTCAGGCATCGAGGTCTGCCGCGCCATCCGCGGCAAGGGCGCGACGCCGGTGCTCATCCTCTCTGTCCGCGAACACGAACGGGCGAAGGTCGAAGCACTGGACGCCGGCGCAGACGACTACGTGACCAAGCCCTTCAGTATTCAGGAGCTGCTGGCCCGCGTCCGCGCCCACCTGCGCCGCGCCCCGGAGCGAGCCACCGCGGCCATCAAGGCCGGCGACTTTGTGATCGACTCCGTCGCCCACTCCATCGCCGTTTTGGGCAAACAAATCCATCTCACCCCCAAGGAATTCGATCTGCTGCTCCACCTGGCCCGCCACGCCGGGAAGGTGATGACCCATCGCGCCCTGCTCACCACGGTTTGGGGGGCGCAGTCGGCCCACCAGCCGGAGTACCTGCGCGTCTTTGTCGGCCAGTTGCGCAAAAAGCTCGAAGCCGAGACCGGCAAGCAATATATCCAGACGGAGCCCTGGGTAGGCAGCAATACGTAACGAACCAGGTGTCAACATAAC
>CAWCWQ010000021.1:0-13158 GCA_963799145.1 uncultured Acidobacteriaceae bacterium
CCAGATCGAACGCAAACGGAGAGAAACGGACGGGTCGCACGGAATTTCCAGCGAACGGCAGCGATCGATAGCCATGCGCAAGTCCCGAAGGAATGCGACGCAAGCCGGGCACGCCTCGATATGCCCACGCATTGCTTTGCAGGTAGTGGGTTCCACTCGACCATCCAGATACTCGGAAAGATTCGAGAACAATTCGCGGCACTCTGCGGAGCGTTGCTCATTGTTGGCTAGGATGTCCTTGGACTTTTTCTTCACTCGATTGCGACTATCCGTCTTTTCGTGCGCAACCTCGAGCAGCTTGTTCATCTCTTTGCGCACAGAGAGACGCGCTCGATGCAACCGGACCCGGACAGTTCCCGGTTGAAGGTTGAGGACCTGCGCAACCTGTTCGGTCGTCAGTTCCTCCATGTCGCAAAGTACAAGGACAATGCGCAATTGCACGGGAATACGCAGGACTGCCTGATGTAACAGGTGATCTTGCTCGGCATCAAGCAGCCTGCCTTCCGGACTCTCGGCGGAATCTTGCAACAATCGTCCTAGTTCCGCCTCGTCCGGCATCAATTCATCCAGGGAAAGAAGATGCTTTGGAGCATTTGCAGGTCTTCGACGCATGCGCCAACAGCGGTTCTTGGTTACGGTATAGAGCCAGACAGCAAGAGCCTGTGGATCACGAATCGTGGCCAAATGGTCCAGCGATCGGAAGAGAACCTCCTGCGTAGTATCCTCTGCGTCTTCTGGATGCCCGCAGACCTTCATGCTGAAAGAATAGACCGTGTTCTGCAGCAGGCCGATTGCTTCTTCGACAGCTTCAGGAGTATTGCGACGCAAGAGATCGGCTGCTTGAGTCAGTTCTGGGCGCATTGGTTTAGTCTTTCGAGAACAAGATCAGTATATTCTTTCAATGCACATTGCCAGCGCACAAATATCCGTTGAGGATTTGATTTGACAAGGCTGTTGACCATCAACAAAATCACTCGATATTCATTGAATACATCGCTTATCGGTGTCGCTGACGTTCAACGTCTCCTCAATCATCTGGATGCAGATGGGGCAGATCTTCAACAGCCACTCGCGTGATTGCGGCATCTGAGCTTCGGAGTCTGAAGCGATCCAGGCACGCAGCAAAGCAATCGCTAGGGCCACTTCAGCTCCTGGTCGGCTTGCCTCCAATCGGTACATCTGTCGATAGACTTCATCTTTGAGACGCTCGCTCCACTTCGATGGAGATCCAGTGGCCTTGGCTGTGCCCTTACGCGGAGTCATTGCTCGCTCTCTTTTTGAATTCTTCCCTGAACGAGCCATGAGTATCTCCCTGCATTGCACTGATTGACATCGACGAAACCTGCGGATTGCATGGAATCCGCGGCGTCTGAAGCACCGAGGCGGTGATGGAGTGGAGGCCCATGCTCGGGTTCCACATCCGGCCGCCAATCGAGAACGGCGATTCGTCCCCCTGACTTCAAAATGCGTTTGGCTTCCGTCAGAACAGCAGCGCGGTCTGCAATCTCATGCCATACATTTGCCAGGAAAACAAGATTGCAAGATGCATCCGGCAAACCGGTAGAATCTGCTTCAGCAAGAACCGCCTGGATGTTGGATATGTTTCCGGTATCCAGCTTGTACTGTAGGTGTCCCAGCATTTCAGCCTGGGAATCGACCGCGTATACCTGGCCTAGCGGACCTATCGCTTGCGCCAGGGGCAGCGAGAAGTATCCCGTTCCAGCACCGATGTCAGCAATCGCATCACCGGGTTGGACCGCCAGAGCGCCAATCACCATCGCTGGCGGGAGCCAGAGCAAACGCTCCGGATGGTCGAGCCTGTCCGCCAGCGATGCATTCATTAGCCGATCATTCATGTCATTCTCACTTCCCGCGGAAGCAGTCCGCATCTTTCATCCCCAAGGCGCGAAAGATCGACATGGCGGGACACCAGTTGGTGAAAGCTGACTGCAACAGGTTCAATCCAACTAACGCCGTCAGCCAGAACCAGCTCGGCGAAACGAAGTGAGCGAGAGCCAGCGATAGAAGAATTACCAGTCCAGCCATGAGTCGCAAAGAGCGTTCAACGGTCATAGGAGGTCTCCTTGATTGGTTTCGGAATCGGTTTCAGTTTGCGGGATGGGGACTGCGTGGCGCCCGATGTGAACCATGTAGTAAAGCACCGGAATGGTGGGCCACGAGAGGAAAGTTGAAGCGACCGCTCCGGCAATCAGCGACAACGCAAGCCCCTGAAAGATGGGGTCGGTTAGAATGACGCTTGCGCCGACGACTACCGCGGCTGCGGTCAGAAGCATCGGGCGGAAGCGAGTCGCTCCTGCATCAATCACCGCTTCGGCCAAGGG
The DNA here is from genome assembly GCA_963799145.1 of uncultured Acidobacteriaceae bacterium. GTDB lineage: Bacteria > Acidobacteriota > Terriglobia > Terriglobales > Acidobacteriaceae > Telmatobacter. The sequence goes on from CAWCWQ010000021.1 coordinate 2,343, forward strand.
CATTCCTTGGCGTATGCGCAGTTCGATGAAGTCGACGAGAATAATCGAATTGCGTACGATGATGCCGGCTCCGGCGATGAAGCCGATCATCGATGTAGCGGTGAAGAATGCGCCCAGCATCGCGTGCGCCGGCATGATGCCAACCAGCGTAAGCGGGATCGGCGCCATGATGATCAGCGGTACAATGAAGGAGCGGAACCAGCCGACCACAAGAACATAAATGAGAATGAGCACCGCGGCAAAGGCTAGTCCCATATCTCGAAAGACTTCAATGGTGATATGCCATTCGCCATCCCACTTCATCGAATAGTGGTTCGTGGACTCCGGCATCGATGCATTGTAGCGAGCCAGAGTGTATCCAGCCGGCAACGTAAGGTGGTCGAGATCCTTGTTCATCTTGAGAATCGCATAGACCGGGCTTTCTTCCGCCCCAGCGACGTCTCCCGTAACATAGACCACGCGATGCAGATTCTTGTGATAGATGCTGGGCTCGATCGTCTTGTGTTCGACGATCGCCAGTTCGCGCAGAGAGACCATACCGCCATCCGCGCCAGGCAGGCGAATACTCTCCAGACCCTGCTCGGAGGAACGATCCGCGCGGTCAAGTTCGACCATCGCGGGCACAGGCTCCCGCGCTGCCTGATCGTGTATCAGCCCGACCTGCGTTCCCGAGAGGGCAAGCGCCAGAGCATGGGCCACATCGGAAACCGCGATGCCATGCTGTGCCGCTTTGACCTCATCCACGCGCATTACGAGCCTCGGTTGCGGGTCTTCGACGTACCAGTCTGTATCCACTACCCCCGGAGTGTTCTGAAAGATCGACTTGATCTGCTGCGCTACTTGAGTCTGGCCTGTCATATCCGGTCCGTAGACCTCAGCAACCAGAGTTTGCACTACGGGCGGCCCCGGCGGCACCTCGCTGACTTGAATGCGCGCGCCATACGCGCTGCCGATTTCGTCCAACAGCGGGCGAAGCCGCTTGGCGATGGCATGGCTCTGGACGCTGCGCTGCTTTGCCGGCAACAGATTCACTTGAATATCGGCCTGATTCGGCTGGCGGCGCATGTAGTAGTGGCGCACAAGGCCATTGAAGTTATAAGGGCCGGAGGTCCCGGTATACGTCTGGTAGTTCAATACATCCGGCTGGCGCGCAAGCTCTGCGCCAAGCGCCTGAGCAACGCGAGCTGTCTGTTCGAGCGGCGTGCCGTCAGGCATATTGACGACGACCTGCAACTCGCTCTTGTTGTCGAAGGGCAGCATCTTGACGCGCACCAATCCCAGGGGCACCAGCGCCACCGAAACAAGAAACAGCACAGCAACTCCAACAAAGAACAGGATGCGATTGCGCTTGGACCGTATCAGCGGCGTCATGATCTGCCGATAAAGCCTTGTTCGCCAGTTCTCAGTCTCTGGTTCAAGGAGCTTGGCCCCTTCAAGATGCCTGCCGAGAAGACGAAGGGCCGCCCAGGGCGAAACTACAAACGCGACCATCAGCGAAAAGAGCATGGCCGCCGAAGCTCCCACGGGAATGGGCCGCATATAGGGTCCCATCAGGCCGCGGACAAAGGCCATGGGCAGCACTGCGGCGATGACAGCGAAGGTAGCCAGGATTGTTGGATTGCCAACCTCGGCGACCGCCTCGACCGCGACTTCACTCATCGGGCGGCCGTGATTCTCGGGCAATCTGAAGTGGCGCACCATGTTCTCGACGACGACGATGGCATCGTCGACAAGAATGCCGATACTGAAGATCAAAGCAAACAGGGTTACACGGTTGATGGTGTAGCCCATGAGATAAAAGACTGACATGGTGAGCGCAAGCGTTACCGGGATGGCCAGCAGGACTACTCCCGATTCGCGCCATCCAAGAAAGATCGCAACCAGCAGCGTGACGGAGAGTGTCGCCAGCAGCAGATGCTCCAGCAATTCGTCGGACTTGGCCTTGGCCGTCTCGCCGTAGTTGCGTGTAGTCGTTACGGTCACATCGCTGGGCAGCGTCACGCCCTGCATCTCGTGAACGCGTTTGAGCACGGCATTGGCAATGTCTGTGGCGTTGGTGCCCTTGCGCTTGGCCACGGTAATCGTTACAGCGGGATACTGGTTTGGCGCCTGATGCGCAGCCGCGCTGGCGTTGGTTGTTCCAAAGACCACATAATCGGCTGAATCGGCAGGGCCGTCGAGTATCTTGTCTGCGACATCGCGCAAAAAGACGGGGTGACCATGATCCACGGCGACCACTACAGCTTCAAGGTCTTCGCGTCGCGTAAAGATGTTCCCAGCATCTACGCGGATCTCGCTGTTATTCTCGGCAAAGCTTCCGGCCTGTACGCTGGCATTGGCAGCTTGCAGATGTCCGACAATGGACATTGGCGACAATCCATAGGCATTCAGCTTTGCGGTACCGAGCACGACGCGCATGGTGCGCGGAAGTCCGCCAATGATCGTCGTCTCCGAGACATTGTCAACCTGCTGAATGCCATGCTGCACCTCGTCCGCAATGGCGCGAAGCTGATAGCCGTTGTAGTGTTCGCCCCACAGAGTTAGTGAAAGGATAGGAACATCGTCGATGGACCGTGCCTTGATAAGCGGCTGCGACACTCCCGGCGGCATCCGGTCAAAGTTCGAGTACAGCTTGCTGTACACCTTGATCAGCGCGTCTTCCTGGGGCGTACCGACCAGGAAGCGGACGATCACCAGGCTTTGTCCGGGCATCGAAGTGGAATAAACGTATTCGACGCCGGAGATCTGATGGACCAACTCTTCGATCGGCAGCGTGACGCGCTGCTCCACCTCCGCCGGAGAGGCGCCCGGCATCGCGGTGGCAATGTCCAGCATGGGAACAAGGATCTGCGGCTCTTCTTCGCGAGGAATGATGGCCACTGAGAAGATTCCGAGCGCCAGCGATGCGGCGATGAAGAGCGGCGTCAGCTTGGAGTTGAGAAATGTATGCGCAAGACGGCCGGCAATTCCGAGATCCTGCTTTATGGACTCCTGTTTCATGGCTGTGCCTCGATTCTCTTGCCAGCCAGATCGCGGTCACCGGGAAGGTCAACCAGCTTTTCGCCAGCGGAGACGCCCGACAACACTTCCACCATCTCGCCTTGCGGCGCGCCCAGCGTGATCGAGCGGAGTTGCGCAATACCGTTGGCATCGAGAACATAGACGCAGGAAAGTGAGCCGCGAAGAACCACCGCCGAGCGCGGCACGAGAATTGCCTGATGCGTGCCGGTTGCAAACTCCGCGCTGCCATACATGCCGGCGTGTAACTGGCTTGACGACGCAATATCGATCTTGACCAGGAAGCTGTGGCTGGACGGATCGGCCGCGGGAACAATCTCGGCAACTGTGCCCGAGATCTCGCCATTGGGCGCGCCGTCCATCACGATGGAGGTCTTCATGCCCTTGCGAATGCTTCCAATTGCGGACTCGTCGATTGTGGCCTGAAGCTGCAAGAGGCCGTTGCTATCCACCTGAAGTAGTGGGACGCCCGGAGCTGCCATGGTACCCGGATCGGCCATCCGCGCCGTAACCACTCCGGCAAAGGGCGCGCGCAAGCGCGTATAACTCAGCATGGAGCGCGCGCCGCTTTCCTGGGCCTTGGCCGCATCGGTCTGCGCACGCACAGCATCCACGCGCGAGCGAGCGGCTTCGGCCCGCCGCGTGACCTCATCCATCTCCTGCGGGCTGACGCTTTTCTCGGCCTGCAACTGCTTGTAGCGATCGAGCGTGCTGACGGCAAGCGAGGCCTCAGCCTGCGCAGCTGCCTGCTGGTTCTCGGCGGCCTTGACTCCGGCCTGCGCCTGATCGCTTGCCGAGCGCAGGGTAGCATCGTCAAGTATGGCAAGAGTCTGACCCGCTTGCACGTTGTCGCCTTCGTGCACCAGAACCTGCTCGATGCGGCCAACGACCTGTGCCGAGATGGTCGCCGATTCTCGTGCGTGCAGCGTCCCGGTGGCGCGCATCACTACAGGAGCCTCTTGCTGGCGGCTTTCCACCACCCGCGCCTGCGCCGTCTGCGCGGTCGGCGGTGGAACGGGTTCGGTCGAGTGGCAGCCCACAAACATCGCCGAAGAGGCGGCCAGCAAACATCCGGATAGGAGCACTTTCATTGCAATTCCTCCGCCGCATCCGGAGTCAGAGTCCCCGTCGCGTAAAGTAATTCGGCATAAGCCGATGCATTGCCATAGACGGAGCGCCAGTAGTTCGACCGGCTCTCTCTTTCGGCATCTTCGCCGCGCAGCAGATCGGTGATGGTCGCAAGGCCGGCCGAGTAGCGGTTGCGCAAGATGCGCAGGCTCTCGGCCGATTGATCCATCGCTGCCCGCGCCGTCTCCATTTGCAGCTCCGCGGTCTTGCGGTGGATGTGCGCCTGGCTGACGGCAAGACCAACTTGCTGCCGGTAGGCCTCCATCTGGGAGTCGACGCGCTGCTTCACCGCGGTCTCTCGCGCCAGCTCGGCGCGCTTGCCGAAAGGCAGAATGTCGATGCCGATTTGCACGCCGGCCACCCAGTTGTTGCCGCCCGAACTGGCGAATGAACCCCGGTCTTCCTCCCAGTTTCCATAGGCGCTCACGTGCGGCCCAAAGCTCGATTTCGCCGCACCCACCTGCGCGGCCTGAGCCGATTGTGCGTCTCTAAGAGCAGTCAGGTCGGGGCGCGCCTTTACGGCTGTAGCTAACTCCCCATCGAGCGCCTGTTGAGGAAACGTGTGCGGCTCGATCGGCCGCAACGGCGTCGATTGCAACTGGGAGTCGCCTAACGCCACGCGCAACTGTGCCCAGGCAAGCTCCAGATCGCCCTGGGCCGAAATAGCCTCCTGCCTGCGCGCGGCCACATTCACCTCGGCCGACATGCGGTCCGACTCGACAGCCAGCCCGGCCTTGAAGTGATCCTCGACCGTACTCAGCAATGCCGCCGCCGTCTCCAGTTCATGCTGGGCAACATCGGTCTCGCGCTCGGCAAAAAGCACCGATTCATACGCCTGCACCACGCCGAGGACGATCTTCTGGTCAACGGCCTTGGCGCTGGACGCGGCGCTCTTTTGCATCAGGTCTGCGCCATGGATCGCCTTCTGCGTCCTGAACGAGTCGAAGGCCATCCAGGAACCGGAGAAACGGGTACTGAAATTGCCGATCGGCTGGGGCCGGTTCAGATCGTTCAGCGCAAAGTCGGCCTGTGTGAATTGCCGCTGACGGAGTCTCATGCCGAAGGCGTACACGGGGTCGTCTCCACGCGAAATGTCTTCTGTAAAGTTGAGCTGCGGAAGCAGCCCGGTGCGGGCCAGACGGGACGAGGCGCCTGCGGCGTTCTCGTCGGCATGGGCGGCCGCAATCTCCGGATTCTGGCCCAGCGCCCGGTCGATGGCCTGCCGCAGCGTCAGTTGCGTCGTCTGCGCGCCGGCACCCATGCTCCCCAAACAACTGAGGAACATGAGCCATATGGCTGGATTTCGGGTTGGTCTCATCTTTGGCACTGTCCTTTTTTGTGCGTTCACCAGAATAAAGTCATGAACTGAGCGATTCGTTACAAGATTCGCGGATTTATTTTCGCGGCATCGCAAATTCAATCGAATTGGCCTCCTGGTCAAGCAGGTCGGGCAGAGCATTCAGGCGATCAAAGCCGCCCAGATCGTTGCCGTTGGCCTTCAATTTCACCGGCCAGATTGGTTCAGAACCTCATTCCCGAGGGGTTACGGGAATATAGTACGCTTATCTAGTAGTAAACTGCACCTATAGTGCAGGCCGACGCTTTTGTGGTTCCCAATATGGGTTACCCGCTCCGGAATTGCCATATGAGCGGCAGCCGCCTTTTCGTTCTATCCTTGGGATGCCCTGCTGCGCGGCATTCAGACCGCGCTGGAATTGTGCAACATTTCCCCGCGCACGTCCTGGAACAGGAGTTCTCAATGACCGCTGAATTGATCCACCGCCTGCACTTCGCCTTCACCATCACCTTTCACTATCTCTTTCCCCAACTCACCATGGGGCTGGCGCTGCTGATCGTGGTGCTCAAGTCCGTCGCGCTCAAAACCGGCAGCGAGCAATGGGACCGGGCGGCGCGCTTCTGGGGGCGCATCTTCGGCATCAACTTCGTCTTCGGCGTGGTCACCGGCATTCCCATGGAGTTCGAGTTCGGCACCAACTGGGCGCGGTTCTCGCGGCTCTCCGGCGGCGTCATTGGCCAGCCGCTGGCCATGGAAGGCGTCTTCAGCTTCTTTCTGGAGTCGGCCTTTCTGGGCCTGTTTCTTTATGGAGAAAAACGCATCTCCAAGCTCATGCATTGGTTCTCGGCCGTCATGGTCTTCGTGGGATCGTGGATCTCCGGCTTCTTCATCATCGTCACCGATGCCTGGATGCAGCATCCGGTGGCCTATGATCGCCTGCCCAACGGACAGTTCGAAGTGCTCAGCTTCTGGCAGCTTCTGCTCAACCCCTGGGGGCTGCTCCAGTATGCGCACAACATGACCGGCGCCGTCGTCACTGGCTCCTTCGTCATGGCCGCCATGGGCGCCTTCTATCTCCTGGAAGGGCAGCGCGAGCAGTACGCGCGCATCTTTCTCAAGGTCGGCGTGATCGCGGGTCTCGTCTCTTCAATCCTCATCATCTTTCCCACCGGCGACCTGCACGGCAAGTACGTTGCGCGCAATCAGCCGGCCGCCATCGCCGCGATGGAGGGCCTGTTCCACAGCGAGACCGGCGCGGGGCATCGTACTCATGGGCCAGCCCAATGAGGAGACCGGCCAGATCGACAACCCCATCGTCGTCAACGACGCGCTCAGCTTCCTCATCTACGGCACCACCAAGGCCGAGGTTAAGGGCCTCGACCAGATTCCGCGCGACCAATGGCCCACCGCCCTGCCGCTGCTCTTCTACGCCTACCACATCATGGCCGGCCTGGGAACCTGGTTTGCGCTGCTGATGATCGTCTCCGCGTTTCTGCTCTGGCGCAGGCGGCTCTACACGGCGCGCTGGGCGCTGTGGGCGCTGCTGCTCAGCTTTCCGCTGCCTTACATCGCCAACACCGCCGGCTGGATGACCGCCGAACTGGGCCGCCAGCCGTGGCTGATCTATGGACTGATGCGCACCAGCGAGGGCTACTCCAACACTGTCTCGGCCAGCAACGGCCTGTTCACCCTGCTCGGCTTCATGGGCCTCTACGCCTTGCTGGGCCTGCTGTTTACCGTCCTTATCTACCGCGAGATCAGCAACGGCCCGGATGCCAAGACCATCCCCGCCGAAGCGGCTCACGCCGAATGACGATTTCCGCTCTCACTTGCAGGCCTGAAGAGAAAGGAACTTCACCATGATGGGATTTATCTGGTTCTGGCTGGTTGCCGTGATGATCGTCGGCATACGTCGTGCTCGACGGCTTCGATCTCGGCGTGGGCGTGCTGCACCTGTTCCTGGTCCGCAACGAGGCGGAACGCCGCGCCACGCTAGCGCAGCATCGGCCCGGTATGGGACGGCAATGAGGTCTGGCTGCTGGCCGGCGGCGGCACGCTCTACTTCGCCTTTCCGCTGCTCTACGCCTCGGCCTTCAGCGGCTTCTATCTGCCGCTGATGATCGTGCTCTGGCTGCTGATTTTGCGCGGCATAAGCCTCGAATTGCGCAACCACATCGAAGTGGGCGTCTGGCGCGCGCTGCTGGACGGGGTCTTCGGCCTCGCCAGCGCCCTGCTCGCCATCTTCTTCGGCGCCGCGCTGGCCAACGTGCTGCGCGGGGTTCCGCTGCAAGCTGACGGCTACTTCTTTCTGCCCTTGTGGACCAACTGGCAGCCCGGCCCGCATCCCGGCATTCTCGACTGGTACACGGTCATCGGCGGCCTGGTGGCGCTGGTGGCGCTCACGCTGCACGGCGCTCTCTGGCTCACCATCAAGACCTCGGGCGAGCTGGCCCAGCGCGCCCGCCGCATCGTCACTCCGCTCTGGTTCGTCCTGGTTGCTCTCACCGTCGTCAGCCTCGTCGCCACGATCGCCGTGCGTCCTGCCAGCCTGAGCAACTACTTCAACTACCCGGCTACGTTCATCGTCCCGGCGGGTGTGACTGCGTCGCTGGCCGGCATCTGGTTCATGAATCGAATGGCCCAACCAGTCAAGGCATTTCTCTCTTCTTGCCTCTATCTGTTCTTCATGCTGGCCGGCGCCTGCTGGGGCCTTTATCCCACGCTCCTGCCCGCTACGACCGGAGCCGACCGCGACATCACCCTCAGCCGCGCCATCTCCGGTCCGCACACGCTCGCCGTCGGTCTGGTCTGGTGGGGCTTCGGCATGGTGCTGGCCATCGGTTACATTGTCTTCGTGTATGCCAAGTTCCGCGGCAAGGTTAATATCCACGCTGGGGGACACTGACTCTTTGGAGGAACTCGCCTGAGTTGTGGGGCGGGACTCGTAAACCCAATCGGGAGGGAATTCATGGTACGAACAAGATCAAAACTATCTGAATTGGGCTGCCAAATCACTTTCCAAGAACCTGATAGGTAAATGTTTGTCTCGTATTGCGATGTGCGTCGGCCCTGCCTTTGGCCGCCAGTTCTTTGACAACCTGAGAGAAACGCGGGGTTCGGCGTCGTTCGAGCACAATCGCCACCAAACCGGCATCTTCTTGGTCATTACTCCCGCCAACTCCGGCGGAAAGGCCTTCACCGAACCAATAGTGAGAGCCGGCTTGGATGCGCACCGGGAGAATCATGGGGCGGCGTTTTCACCGGAGAATGAGCAGGCAAAGCAATAAGATGAATGCAGCAGGCTAATGTGACTCACGACGCCATCACCATTTCCCCAGGTCCGCGCCTTCGAGCCGCCATGATTCTTGCCATCATCGCGGACGCGCTCCAGATTGTTGTTTTCCCTCTCTTTGTCGAGGGCGCTGAATCACCCGCTGACGACATACTCGACTTGGGAATGGGCGCTGTGCTGGCTTACCTTCTCGGCTGGCACTGGGAGTTCCTGCCATCGTTTCTTGGCAAGCTGGTGCCGGGAGTCGATCTGGTTCCCCTCTGGACGTTGGCAGTTGCAAATGTCTATCGGAAGTCGAAGCAAATTGCGGTCACCAGCGAAGGAATCGCAGACGAGCATCCGGTGCTGGACGACCCTCGAAGTAGGTAGACAGGCCGCATCGCGCCAAGGCGAAGTGCTGTTGCAGGACCAAGCGCAAGTCCCTCGCCAAGCGCGAGGAAAGGAACTCCGCGATGAAGCAATTCCGAGTCTCAGTTTTCATGGTTCTGTTCGGCGCGCTGGCTGCCTCTGCGCAGTCTCCGCAAGCTGAGCCCTATTCCTGGAAGAGCGTCCAGATTGTCGGCGGCGGGTTTGTCGACGGAGTCATCTTTCACCCCACCGCGCCTGGGGTTCGCTATGCCCGCACCGACATGGGCAGCGCCTACCGATGGGATGGCGCCGCGAATCGCTGGCAGCCTATGTTGGACTGGATCCCTACAAGGATCTCAACCTGATGGGGATCGAGTCGATCGCTGTCGATCCAGCGGATCCCAATCGGGTTTACCTGGCGTGCGGAACCTACACCAACCCGGGCACTCCCAACGGCGCAATCCTCCGCTCCGATGACCGGGGCCAGACCTTTCAGCGGACCGACATGCCCTTCAAGTTCGGCGGCAACGAAGACGGCCGGGGAAACGGAGAGCGCTTGGCCGTCGATCCCCGTGAAGGCCGCATCCTTTACCTCGGAACACGCCACGACGGACTCTGGCGCTCCCAGGATCGCGGCGCAACCTGGACGCGCGTCGTTAGCTTTCCCGACGTCACCGAGGCCGCCGCGCCTCCGCCGATCCCCGTTCCGGGCGAAACCCCCGAACAGCACTGGCGGCGTATGCCCGTCCGCGGGAGTGGCATTGTTTTCGTCAAATTCGCGCCCACCGCCGGCTCGCAAGATCCGGCCTCGGCCACGCAGACGATCCTATGTTGGCGTGTCTCTCATGGGCCGCTCCAACCTCTTTGTCTCCACCGACGGCGGCGCAAGCTGGCACGACGTGGCGGGTGAGCCGACCAAATACCGGCCGACCCGCGCCGCGCTCTCCAGCGATGGAATCCTCTACATCGCATACGGCACCGCTCCAGGGCCTTCCCGCATGACCGACGGGGCCGTCTGGAAGCTCAACATCCAAACCGGCGCTTGGACCGACATCACTCCCGACCGTCCCGTTGCGGGCAGCAAGGAGTTCGGCTACGCAGGCGTTTCCGTCGATGCGCAGCATCCGCAGACCGTGATCGCCAGTTCGTTCGGCCGCCCAAAGTCCGCAGGGGGCGAAGACATCTTCCGGTCCACGGACGGAGGCGCCACATGGAAGCCAATCTTCGGTAGCGGCGGCGTCTACGATTACAATTTGGCGCCCTATGTGAAGAGCACCCCCATCCACTGGCTCTTCGACATTGAGATCGATCCAACCAACTCCGATCACGCCCTCTTCACCACCGGCTACGGCGGCTGGGAGACCTTCGACCTGACCGCCGCGGATCGCGGCCAGCCCACGCACTGGAGCATCCTCGCCACCGGCATCGAGGAGACTGTGGCTCTCGAACTCTTGAGCCCCGCCCAAGGCGCTCACCTTATCACCGCCATCGGCGACTACGGCAGCTACGTCCACTGGGACCTGGACCACCCCGCGCCCGAGGGCGCTTCCGCACCGCCGCGCATGGGCAACACCACGGGGGTCGCCTCCGCAACCCTTCGCCCCGAGGTCATCGTCCGCGTCGGCAACAGCGCGGAGCACAGGCCGGGTGAGAACATTGGCTACTCTCTCGATGCAGGGCACACCTGGAAACCTGCTGCTGCCGCGCCCACGCCCGCCAGCCGCGCTGGATCC
>CAWCWQ010000022.1:0-11138 GCA_963799145.1 uncultured Acidobacteriaceae bacterium
CCAGTTACAAAGACGACAGACGGGAAGTACAAGGCGGGAGCCGGCAAGGAGACCTTCGACGTCACCATCGCCGTAAGCACCGCCGACGGCAGAATACTCTCGGCAAGCATGGAAAACCCAGTGGTGACCAGCGTTCGCGAGTGCGAGGACGCGGCTTTGACCAAGTGCGGAGCCGCGCAGCCGCACACCATCTACCGCCATATTGAGATTGCGCTGGAGCATTGACATGTGTCCGCGCGGAAATCTGCCGTTACCGCGTTGTTCCCTGGGCATGAGTTATGAATTCCATCCTTGCAGGCTGAACCACGCTGGGCGGAGAGTTCCGCTGCCTCGATACTCAACGAGCGCATGATCTTCTAATACAACCGAAAATTCACCTCAACGCTGATCTGTGCCGCGACCGGCTTGCCGTCCTTCGTTGCGGGTTTGAACCGATATTTCTGAACGGCATCGAGCGCCTTTTCATCGAGGCCCATGCCCAGCGAACGAGTCACTCTGGGATTCCGCGGGTAGCCACGCGCATCCACGATGACCGAGATCATGCAGATTCCCTGATACTTGTTCCGGCGAGCCTCATCGGAGAACTCTGCTTCCGGAGTCACGAGAGGAATGGGATTGGAGACTCCATTAATCCCGGCTGGATAAACTGAGCCGCCAATGCCATGGTCGAATCCGGGGCCATCGCCGGGCCCCTTGCCTGGCCCCACGCCGCCATCGGAACCCGTACCAATGCCGGCCCTCGCGCCGGGACCATAGGAGACGATTCTGACGTTTGGCGAGTTAAGTACACCGATATTGGGGAGCGAAAGGTTGTCGGGCAGCTTGATCTCTAGCGGAACGGCGATGGCGGGATCGACAGCCAGCGTTGGGTTCTCGATCGTTGGAACCTGCGGGGGAACGATGGGCATGTCTTCCCGCTTGGGCAGTCTTCCGGTGATGGGGTCCGTCAACTCATTGGCGCCGCCGCCACCCCCTCCGCCAGCCAGAGCAACAGAGGGCGCAAGCAAGGGGAAGTCATTGAGATGGATACTGCGGCCCGGAGGCGATTTCGGAAAGTGGTTAATGGTCGAACTCAATCCCATCAGAATGAGAATCGCCAGCAACCCGCCATTGGCGAGCGTTGCCCCGCCGATAGCCCACGGATTCGTCTTGACGGCCATGCGGTCGGGAGCGGGAATCGGCGTCGAGGTTAATTCCAGAGGCGGAAGGTTGGGCGGGAAGATGGCATCGCGGAGGCTCTCGTATAAGCCGGCCCAAATGGGCTTTTCTTCAAAGCCGCTTCCGAGGAGGCCGACGATTGAATCGCGACCCGCGCCATTAGCCTCATCGGCGAATAGCGTGTCTGACGGTTGCACATGCTTTCTATTCATGCCACCCCATCCCGAGCCCAGCTACGGGTTTACGTCACGAACTGTCGTTGCCTCGCTGGAGCGTCGATACACCATAGACGGGACGGGTCCGGAGTCGTTACCTTGAGATTCGGATTTCTGCGATCTTCGAAGGTTCAGGTTGCGGAGGGGCGGCCGCTAAACCGGCAACTGACCCCTCGCCCAAGCGCGCAGCCCTCAACAAACCCAACCGCGCGGTGATAGCATCGGGCAAGGAATCTCGATGAGCACGGCCCCGGCACAGTTCGCGCTGCCCCTCAGCTTCGACCGCTTGCAGCAGCTTGTGGTGGTGAACCACGCCATCGCCCGCTTGCTGCTGGCTTGCCTGCTGGGTGCGCTGGTGGGGCTGGAGCGGGAGTTCAGCCGCAAGGCCGCCGGCGTGCGCACCAACCTGCTCATCTGCATGGGCAGCGCGTTTTTTACGCTTCTTTCGGCGGTGCTGGCCGGCGACGCCAACCCCGACAAGGGCCGCGTGGCATCGAATATCGTGCAGGGCATCGGCTTCCTGGGCGCGGGGCTGATCCTGCACAACCGCAGCCGCGTCAGCGGGCTGACCAGCGCGGCCAGCGTCTGGGTGGTCGCATCCATCGGCATGGCCTGCGGCGCGGGGTTGTTTGGGGCGGCGGCGGTGGCGGCGATCGTCGTAATTCTTTCCCTCGAGTTGGTCGGCCTTCTGGAGCGGCGCGCCAACCTGAAGGCCTACTCGCTGATCTACGAGGCCCGCGGACGCGACCAGACCCTTATGATGGAGTCGATTCTGAAGGCGATGGACACGGCGGGCGAACGGCTGACCGGCATGGAGACCGACGCCATCGGCGAGCTCCAGCGGGTTAGTTTCACGCTGACGGTTTCAGAAAGGCAGCATCAGCGCCTGCGCGGCAATCTGCTGGCCCAGCCCGCCATCGACAAGCTGCTGACCTTTCGCGATCTGGAGGAAGATTGATCCCCTTTACCAAGGCGCACGCCTGCGGCAACGACTTTCTGATCGTGATGGAAGGCGCTGCCAGAGACCACGACTGGGCAGAGTTGACGCGCCGCCTTTGCGCGCGCAATACGGGCATCGGCGCCGACGGCATCGAGTTCTTCCGCTGGACGGGGCACAACTCAGGCCGCATCCGGCTGCATAACGCGGACGGCTCCATCGCCGAGATCAGCGGCAACGGCACGCGCTGCGTGGCTGCGTGGATGGCCGATGCGCTCGGCTCTCAGCCCGGCGAGGTGCTGGAGATTGCAACCGATGCCGGGGTGCGGCTCTGCCGCATCGAGGCCCGCCATGGTCACACCGTCGAGGTGACTACCGGGATGGCCGTTCCAGCGTTTGAAGCGAAGACGCTGACCATCCTGGACGAACTGACTGTTCATGGGACCGTGGTTTCCACCGGCAATCCGCACTTCGTGATCGCGGTAGAGGACAGCAGGTTCAAGTTGGGCAACTGGTCGTGGCAATCCGTGGGAGGAGAGATCTGCACCCACAGCGACTTCCCAAATCAGACCAATGTTGAGTTTTTCCGGGTTGTGGGTCCGCGCGGAATCGAGATTCGCGTCTTCGAGCGCGGCGTGGGGCCCACCTCGTCTTCCGGAACGGGCAGTGCGGCGGCGGCCACGGCGGCCATTGCGCTAGGCCTGGCGGGGTCGCCGCTTACCGTGGTGGCCCCCGGCGGCGCGCAGACCGTGGCCTGGGACGGACCGGGCACGGAACTCAAGCTCACCGGCCCGGCGGCGCTTATTGCCCGCGGCGAGGCGTGGTAGATATGACGGCGCCTGTCGATCCCAAGCCGGCTCCTGAGCCGCTTCCGCTGCTGAAGCTCGCCCCGGTTGCACAGGGCGCCGGCGTGAGCGTCATAGCCCCTGCGGCCTCGGCCAAAGTGGAGGTGGCCGAGCGCGGCCTGAAGCGTTTGCGCGCGCTGGGCTTTGTGCCCCGGCTCACGCACCACGCCTTCCAGAAAGGGCCGCTCTACTTTGCGGGAACCGAGGCGCAGCGGCTCGAAGACCTGCATCGGGCCTTCGCCGACAAGGAGACGAGCGTTGTAGCGTGCCTGCGCGGCGGCTACGGCTCCAACTACCTGCTCGACGGCCTCGATCTGGAGCTGATCCGCAGCCACCCCAAGCCCTTCTTCGGCTATAGCGACCTGACCGGCATTCAGCTCCACCTGCTCGACCGGCTCGGCCTGCCCGCTTTTCACGGGCCTATGGTTGCCGCCGATTTCTCCAGCGACAAGGGCGTCCACCTGCCCAGCTTTCGCGCGGCGCTGGCCGGGGAGCCGTACACGCTGGGGCCGGCGGAGGGGCTGCGCGTGCTGCGATCGGGCCGGATTTTCAGCCCCGTTCGCGGCATCCTGTACGGCGGCTGCCTCAGCATCCTGGTTTCGCTGCTGGGCACGCCCTATGAGCCGCGGACCGAAGGCAAGCTGCTCTTTCTTGAGGATGTGGGCGCCAAGCCATACCAGATCGACCGCATGTTGTGGCAACTGCGCAAGGCCGGCAAGCTGGCCGGCGTGCGCGGCATCGTCTTCGGCGAGATGCTCGATTGCACCTCGCCCGGAGCGTCGGCCAGTCTGCTCGATGAGGTGATCCTGCGCATCTTTGAAGACTTCGATGGACCCATCGTAATCGGCCTGCGCAGCGGGCATGTTTCGCACGGCAACGTGACCCTGACTTTGGGCGTGGAAGCCGAACTATACACGACCGACGAGGCCGAACTGCGGCTGCTGCAACCGGCGGTGGGGGGACTAGGGGTTAGGGATTAGGGGTTAGAGATTAGAGCATGGGGAAGAGCGAAAAGCGAATGCGGCAGCATGGGAATGAGCCGGAGACGGCGCGATGACTTTGCAATCCCGGCACATTCATCTCAGCGGCATCTGCGGCACGGCCATGGCCTCGCTGGCCGGGCTGTTGCAGTTGCAGGGCCACCGCATCACCGGCTCCGACAAGGCCGCCTATCCGCCCATGAGCGATCTGCTGCGCTCGCTCGGCATCCCCATCCTCGAGCCTTACGCCGAATCCAATCTCGATCCCGCGCCCGATCTGGTGGTGATCGGCAATGCGCTCTCCCGCGGCAATCCCGAGGTGGAGCGCGTGCTGGACGAGCGCATTCCCTTCACCTCGATGGCGGCGCTGCTGCGCGAGGAGTTCCTCGTGGGCCGCGAGTCGCTCGTCGTCGCCGGAACCCACGGCAAAACTACCACCACTAGCATGTTGGCCTGGATCTATCAGGTCGCCTCCAGAGAGAACCCTGCGCTGGAGCCTTCGTTTCTGATCGGCGGCGTGGCGGAGAACTTCGGCTCCAGTTTCCAGCTCCGGCCCACGCGCACCTTCATCGTGGAGGGCGACGAGTACGATACCGCGTTCTTCGACAAAGGCCCAAAATTCCTGCATTACTTTCCCGATGCGCTCATCCTGACCAGCGTCGAGTTCGACCACGCCGATATTTATGTGGATCTGGCGGCGGTGAAGACGGCCTTCAAGCGGCTGGTGAATCTGATTCCGCGGCGTGGAGTAATCGTGGCCTACGATGGCAGCGCCAACGTCGGCGAGTGCGTGGCCGGGGCACTCTGCCGCGTGGAGCGTTACGGCTTCAGCGCCGAAGCGGACTGGCGCATCCAGAACCTGCGCCACGAGGGCGGCCTCACCCGCTGGGAGGTTTGGCGCGGCGGGGCAATATGGGCCGAGTTCGAGATGCGGCTGGCCGGCGAGCACAACGCGCTCAACGCCACCGCCGCGGCTGCGCTGGCGACTGGGCAAGGCATCGGCAAAGAGGCGATTCAGGCGGCGCTGGCAAGCTTCAAGAGTGTCAAGCGCCGGCTGGAGGTGCGCGCCGAGATCGGCGGCATCACCATCATCGACGACTTCGCCCACCATCCCACGGCCATTCGCGAGACGCTGCGGGCGCTTCGCTCCGTCTACCCGCAATCGCGCTTATGGGCAGTCTTGGAGCCGCGCTCGAATACCCTGCGCCGCAAGGTGCTCGAATCCGATCTCGTAGCCAGCCTGCGCCTTGCCGACCGCGTCGTTCTGGCCGGCGTCTATCAGCAGCAGCGCATTCCTGACGCCGAGCGCCTGCATCCCGAAGACGTGGTCGATGCGCTCAACGCCAGCGGCACCGTGGCCGAACTCTGCCCGGATGTGGATGCGATCGTCGGCGTCATCGCGCCCCAACTCCAATCAGGCGACGTGGTCGCGATTCTCTCCAATGGCGGCTTCGACGGCATCTATGAGAAACTGCCCGCGCGGCTCAGGGAGCGCTTTACCGAGGACGCCAGGGAACCTTTGAACAAGTCCGAGTTGCGTCAGGGCACGACTTCAGTCGTGCCGCAAACGCTGTAAAATCAACGCGGGCTTTAGCCCCTGGGGGAATGCGAATCTTGCCGAGAGGATTTGATCGGAGCTTACTTAGCGCGCGCAATAAGAGGCAGTCGTGATCTCTTCACTCATCTTCATGGCCACGATGGTCGTCACCGGAATTCCCACGGCGATTCTGTTCATTCCGTGGTGCTGGCTGACGGGCAACGTGCTGCCGCTCTACAAGGGCACGCGGTTCATGCTCGCGAGCAGTTGCTGGATGGCCGGCGTGCGCTTCCGCGTCACTGGCCTCGAGAATATACCCAGGGACCGGGCGTGCATCTTCATGTCGAACCACGTCTCCAACCTGGACCCGCCCGCGCTGATCTCGCTGATTCCGGGGCGCACCTCGGCCTTCATGAAGCGTTCGCTGATGAATCTGCCGGTGCTGGGTACGGGCTTCCGGCAAGGCGAGTTCATCGCCGTGGATCGGAGCGGCAACGCCGCTGACGCCAAGGCGAGCGTGGCCGCGGCCCAGCGGGTGCTGGCCAAAGGCGTGCACATGACGACATTTGTTGAAGGCACGCGCTC
Organism: uncultured Acidobacteriaceae bacterium; assembly: GCA_963799145.1. GTDB lineage: Bacteria > Acidobacteriota > Terriglobia > Terriglobales > Acidobacteriaceae > Telmatobacter. The sequence goes on from CAWCWQ010000022.1 coordinate 6,258, forward strand.
GCCGGACGGCCGGATGCTGCCCTTCAAGAAAGGCCCGTTTTTCCTGGCCATGGCCGCCGGCGCGCCGTGCATCCCGGTTTCTATCCATGGCACGGAGAAGATTCTGGGCAAGGGCAGCCTGCGCATGACATCCGGGGACGGCGTATGTGGTTTTTCATGCGCCCATCGACCCGGCCGGCTTTGCCACGCGCGAGGAGCTGACGCAGGCGGTTCGCGCGGCCATCGCCAGTGGACTGCCGGAGTGGATGCGGACATAGGTCTGTGACCAAATGGTTTCTTACCTTGGGTTTGAGCTATCCCAGGTCCCAAAATCGGGACCTGGGGCACCCAGCAAATCGAATCATAGGTTTCTGGCGGAACCATCATGATCGTGTCGCTTGTCGTATTCGTCGTCATTGTCGCATTAAGCATTCCCGCGGCGGCGATCTTCATTCCGCTGGCCGTTGTTACCGGCGACGTCGGACCGCTCTACGCGGTCACCTGCTGGATTGTCAGTGTTGGCTACCGGGTGGCCGGCATCCGCATCCGGGTTGAGGGGCGAGAGAATATTCCTCCCGGCCAGGCATGCATCTTCATGGCCAACCATGTTTCGAATCTGGACCCGGCGGCGCTGATCTCGCACATTCCGGGGCGCACCTCCGCCTTTGCCAAGCGCTCCGTCTTCAAGCTTCCCCTCTTCGGCTACTGCCTCAAGCTCGGGGAGTACATTCCGGTTGATCGCACGGGAAACGCGATCGCCGCGCAAGAGAGTGTGGCCATGGCCAAGCGCCTGCTGGAGAAGGGTCTCCATGTTACTACCTTCGTCGAGGGCATGCGCTCGAAGGACGGCCGTCTGCTGCCCTTCAAGAAAGGCCCGTTCTACCTGGCCATGCAATCCGGCGCGCCGTGCGTTCCGGTCTCCATCTACGGCACTGAGACCATGATGGCCAAGGGCAGTTTTGCGATCCGCCCCGGCACGGCGCACTTCGTCTTCCACGAACCGATATTCCCGGCAAACTACGCCACCCGCGACGACCTGATGAAAGCTGTCCGGGCGGCAATCGCTTCCGGTCTGCCGGAGTGGATGCGGGGGTAGAAACCGGAATACCAACTCAAAGAATGCTGCTGCAAACGCGAATTCCCGTCTTCGGCCCAGCGAAAACTTCCCGGATATGGGGAATTTAACTAGAATATGAGCGGAGGAGTTGTCATGAACCGGTTCGCCAGCAATCTTGCCGAGAAGCTTGACGCTCTCAGCCCGGAGCAAATCTCCGCCGTGGATGAGTTCATTGAGTTCCTGCGCGTGCGCGGTCAGGATCGCGCTCTGACGCAAGCGGCCGCAGCCGCAAGCGAACCTGCTTTCGGGGCAGTCTGGAATAATCCCGAAGACGACGTCTACGATGCCATTTGAATTCGGGGACGTAGTGCTGGCGCCGTTCCCGTTCACAAACCAAGCCGCCTTCAAACAACGTCCCGCCGTTGTTGTCAGCAGGCGGGCATACAACACCGCCAGACCTGACGTAGTCATCATGCCGATCACGAGTCAGATTGGTTCCGGCTCTGGCGTTGGCGAAGTGACTGTAAGCGAATGGCAGCGGGCAAACCTGCTCAAGCCGTCGGCCATCAAGCCGGTGTTTGCAACGCTTGAACAGCGCCTCATCATCCGGCGACTCGGCATTCTCCAGGCCCAAGACCAATCCGCGTTGCGCGCCGCAATCGCCACCGTGCTCGGATAGGCAGGAGAAAGCAGAGTACGCCGTTGCCTCGGGCCTGCCGGAGTGGACGAGGGGATAGGAACCAAGCCGCCTACGGCTGCACGATCGCGTTATACCCGTCGTTCATCAGCTTCTGACGCCAGCGGTCGGCTTCGTCGCGGCTGGTGAACGGGCCGATCCGCACATGGATCAAACTGTCTGCCTCGTGGCGGGCGTTGACCGCGTAGCCCCGTTTGCGCAGGGCATTCACCAGCACGTCCGCATCTTCCTGGTGCGAGACGGCGGCAATCTGGACCATCAATGCACCCGCTGGGGCCAAGGCGGGCTCAACCTTGCCCCCACTGCCCAATCCCGCCGCAAGCTGAACGGGGTTTGACGCCGAACTCAGCGCCGGCCGGACCTGAGATTGGCCAGTCGATGCGCCTGCTCCCGCCGCAGGCTGCCCGCTCTGTGGACTTGCAGACTTGTCCGCCTCCGAAGCTTCAAACGCAGCCAGACTCCCTGTTTGATCGGCCGGGTCGCTCTCCGGCGCCGGCGCAACATCGGTAGCGGTTTGCAAGCTCGCCGGAGGCTTGGACTGAACGCAGCCCGCCTGCGCTGACACTGGCTCGTCGGGCGCCGGCTTCATGACCGCGGAGGCATCGGGCGAGACGCGATGGCCCACGGAGTACCCCCAGCCAAAGAAGCATGCGCAGATCAGCAGGAAGAAAAACAACAGGCCCAGCAGCATGACCGGGCCCAGCGTCAGATCGGTGTCGTAGTGGGGCTGAGTCTGCTCAAGCCCTTTCGCGTCAATCACTTCCCTCATACCCCCATCCTCGAAGCCGCGGATTCTTCAGAGGGCCCGTCTCTCTATCTCCGCGCGGCGCTGGATCGGCGCTCATGGGAGGATCGTCGCGCCGTCTTGCCATGCCGCGGATCTAAACCTGTCCGAGGGGGGAGCCCGGACAGGAGGTTATCCACTCTATTCTATGGCTTCTCGGCCGCCTCCGCCTTTGCCGAAGCCAAGACCCCGATCTTGTTGAGCAGCGTCAGCAACTCCATGGGCAGCGGGAAGACAATCGTGGTGTTCTTTTCCACGCCAATCTCGGTCAGCGTTTGCAGGTAACGCAGTTGCAGGGTGATAGGCTCCGTGGCCATCAGCGTGGCGGCGTCCACCAGCTTTTGCGCGGCGTTGAACTCGCCCTCGGCGTGAATGATCTTCGCTCGTTTTTCGCGTTCCGCCTCGGCCTGCTTGGCCATGGCGCGCTGCATCTGCTCGGGAAGGTCCACCTGCTTCACTTCGACGGAGACGACCTTCACCCCAAACGGCTCGGTGCGCTGGTCCATGATGGACTGAATGCGCAGGTTCAGCTTGTCGCGATGGCTTAGCAGTTCGTCCAGCTCCACTTCGCCCAGCACCGTGCGCAGCGTTGTCTGCGCTAGCTGCGAGGTCTGGTAAACGTAGTTTGCCACCTTGATGGCGGCATCGTTGGGGTTGACCACGTAGAGCGTCACCACCGCGTTCACCTTGATGGTCACGTTATCGCGGGTAATCACGTCCTGGGGCGGAACCTCCAGCACATCCTGGCGCAGCGAGATGCGAATCATCTGCTGCACGGGCTTGAAAACAAAGATGAAGCCCGGTCCCAGGGGCGCTGACCCAACGTGGCCCAGGGTGAAGATGACCCCACGCTCGTACTCGCGCAGAATCTTGATGCAATTGATCAAATAGAGGACGACGATGGCAAGCAGGATCCCAATCACAGATAGCATTTGACTTTCCTCACTCAGCACGCATTGTACTCCCGCGCGTCCATTCCAGTCTCTTAAAATTCGCGGCGCATTCTCGATCCCGGCAAATTGAAAAAACGCTTTACGAGGGGCGCTCCGGCGGACTGGGCGCTTCGCCCGGCGTCACGTGCAGCAGGTACTGCTCGCGGCCCACTACGCGCAGCAGGCTGCCGGCGGCCACCGGCTCGCTCGCCACCGCGCTCCAGATCTCTCCATCGACCAGAACATGGCCTTCGGGCGTCAGCGGCTCCATGGCCGTGGCGCGGCTGCCTTCCAGCGCGTCCAGGCCCAGCCGGGTCTTCATGCGCCGGGAGTGCATCGCCAGCCGCATCAGAATGACGGTGATCGCCGCAAATCCGGCGCTCACCCCCAAAGCAACGAACGGGCTGATCCCCATCTCCGGCACCGGCGCCGCAACTAGCGTGAGCGTCCCAAAGGCCAGGCAGACGATTCCGGCCACCCCCAGCACGCCGTGGCCGCCAAACTTGGCCTCCAGCACCATCAGCGCCAGCGCCGCCGCCAGCAGCATTAGAGCCGTATAGCGGATGGGCAGCAGGTTCAGCCCGAAGATGGCCAGCAGCACCATCAGCGTTCCCAGCGCGCCGGGAACAATGGTGCCAGGCGCGTTGAACTCCAGATAGATGAGCAGTGCCCCGCCCACTAGCATCAAAATGGCGATATTGGGGTTGACCAGCCAGCTCAGCAGCCTTTCGCGCAGCGAGGGCCGCACCTCTTCAATCCGCGCCCCGGCAAGGTGCAGCGTCACCTTGTTGCCGTCCATGCGGGTGACGGTGCGCCCATCCAGCGCGCCCAGCAGTTGCCAATCGTTGCTGGCAATCTCGTCGATAAGGTGCTGGTCCAACGCCTCCTGGGCGGTGTACGAGTGCGAGGTGTGTACGGCCGCTTCGGCGGCCTCGGCGTTGCGATTGCGCTTGGTCACATAAGAACGCAGAAATGCCTCTGCGTCGTTCTCGATCTTCTGGTTCATGGTGGCGTCGGGCTGGCCGCCGAACTCGATCACCGGGTGAGCAGCTCCGGCATTGGTGCCGGGGGCCATGGCGGCCACGTCCGCCGACTCAAGCAGAAAGAAGCCGGCGGAACCGGCGCGAGCGCCTCCCGGAGCCACATAGACGATCACCGGAACCCGCGAAGCGATGATCGCGCCCACCATGCCGCGCGTCGAGTCCAGCAGCCCGCCCGGCGTATCCAACTCCACCAGCAGTGCCTGAGCGCCGTCCGCGTTGGCCTTCGCAATCGCCCGGTCCAGCTCGCCCGCCGTGACCGGCTGGATGGTGTCGGAGAGCACAAACTTCTCCACCAGCGGCTGCTCGGCCAAGGCCGAAGTAGCCAGCCCGGCTGCCAAGACCAAACCAACCAATGCCGCAGTCCCACGCACACGCTGAATCATGACTTG
>CAWCWQ010000023.1:0-5569 GCA_963799145.1 uncultured Acidobacteriaceae bacterium
CAGTTTGATAAGTTGGGCGGCGATTTGCTTGTCAATCGAATCCTGATAGCCGGAAAAATGCCGTTTCAAGAAGGCACCGTGAAGGCTCCTATCGGAGACAGGCACTCCCAGTTTTGTTTCGAAGAACTCGCTAACGCCGATGGCACGAATACCGTCCTGTTCGAAAATGTCGCCGAAATTGATCTCCAAGCGGGTACTGGAGTGAGCGGTTACAATTGTCGTCTGCGATGGTTTCCAGACCTTACAGAACCCCCACACACAACTGATCAGAATGGCTGCGGTGAGCGGCGTTGGTCCAGAAATCTGAATCGTAGGGAAAAACTGCGTGATAACTTTAACGATCGTGAAAAGTACGCAAAAACATGTGAAGATATAGGTGATTGTCTTCCATTTGTGTTTCGCAATTCCAAACCAGAGGTCTCTCAGAGTTTGCACGATCATTCCACCGCCTTCTTCCGCGTTCACGGCGTGTTGGAGCTCCATCACGATTATAGAAGCGTATGAGACTGTTTGAGTATTTCTTTTGTGCTCTTCGGCGGGTGCTCTACGTTCGGCCTTGACATTTGGGATACCTGAATTCCTCAATCCACAGACCAGTTCCGTGCAACGGCGATGTTGCCGGGAGGCGTCGTCAGTCGCCGCCAAATCGCCGAGGCACGAATCGAGCATCCGGAAGGCAGTGTCTGGGGTTCCGGACGGATGATCGCCAATCCGAAGACTGACCCTCGAGGCTCTACCGGTTCAATTTCTGCAATGAAATGAAGATGCTATAGACTGGCATCCATCATGCCTCGACCTGCCAAACCCGCCGCAACCGCGCACGCCGCCCACCTTCGCCCCGAGGGGCTTGCCTTTCTGCGCGCCCTGGCCCGCAACAACGACCGCGAATGGTTCACGCCGCGCAAGGCGATCTTCGAGGCGGAGCTGAAGGAGCCGATGCTGGCCATCATCCGCAAGGTGACGGACGCGATGGAGGGCTTTGCGCCCAGCTTTGTGCGGCCCGCGGAGAAGTGCCTCTTCCGCATCTATCGCGACACGCGCTTCAGCGCCGACAAGCTGCCCTACAAGACCCACGTGGCCGCCTGGTGGTCGCACCAGGGCTTGGAGAAGACCTCCGGGGCGGGCTACTACTTCCACGTCAGCGCCAAGGAGGTGGTGATCGCCGCCGGAGCCTACATGCCGGAGAAGGATCAACTGGCCGCCATCCGCCATTGGCTGCTCGATCATCACGCGGAGTTCCGCAAGGTCCTGCAGACGGCCAGCCGTTCGGAAGGCATTCGCGGAATTTGAAGGCAACGCGCTCACCCGGCCGCCCAAGGGCTTTCCCAGCGACCATCCGGCGCTGGACCTGATCCAGTGCCGCCAGTGGGGACTGAGCGCCACGCTGCCGGCCGCGACCGCCCTCGAACCCGGCTTTGCCGCCACGCTGATTCGGCACTTCAAGCTGGCCGCGCCGGTGGTGGACGCGCTGAATACGCCCATCGCCGCGGCCCTGGCGCCCCGGAAGAAGGTGCTCTTCGGGCTGAAGTAGTGCTGCTTCCGCAGTGGTCCCTTGCCGCCGGACATTTGCCGCGCACGCCTGTGGGTCACAGCCGCTAAAAACCGCGCAAATACAGGCAAAAATAGGCCAAATCAGCACAAAACCCAAAGAAAACTGTGGAAATCGCGGTTTTTCGCATTGACTTTAACCGCCTCGAAGCCGCATTGTAACCATCGACAGGGTTCTCCGAACCCGCATGAATACAGGGGTTTCGTGCAAGCGTTGCCTCGGTCGCACTCCCCCATGCGGTACGCTAACGCGGCGGAAGCCCGGCAACACTGGCAGCCCCAAGGGCTGGCCCAGAAGGAGAACAACACATGGCAACTGGATTGACCAAGACCGCCCTGACGCGGCTACCTGGCCGAGAAGCTGGAACTGACCAACAAGCAAGTCGCAGCCTTCCTGGACCTGCTGGCGGAGACCGCCATCAAGGAAACCAAGAAGAACGGCGTCTTCGTAATCCCCGGCATCGGCCGCCTGGTGAAGGCAGAGCGCAAGGCCCGCATCGGCCGCAACCCGCAGACCGGCGCGGCCATCAAGATCAAGGCCAAGACCGTGGTCAAGTTCCGCGTGGCCAAGGCCGCCAAGGACGTGATCGCCCCTGCCAAGAAGTAGCATCGGGCCTCGTAGAGTACATCCATCTGGACTGGCGAATCGGCAGAGGGGAGGAGTGTCATACCTCTCCTCTTTGCCGTTTGCTGCTCGTTGAGCGTCCACCGGCTGCTTGCGCGGCGCGCTCTATTGAGTGCTGTCAGTGGCTTTCCCTGGCTCCGGCAGCAGCGCCCACGTCACCAGCGAGAGGCCATAGCTGACGATGATCACCTTGGCCATCAGCCGGTCGTCGTAGCTCCATGAAAAGAAGGCCAGGGCGGCGAAGATGCCGATGGGGGCGATCTCCGAAAGCACCGCCTGCAGCCAGCGCGGCTTGCGGCCGGTGGGCGGCGGGGCGGCCCGCAGGCGGGGGATGAGTCGGGGAACGGCGCGCAGATAATCCTGGTATGGCTGGCCCAACTGGCCGCCGAGGAAGGCTTCTTCGCCCAGGATCAGACGCAAGAGAAAGACCGTGACGGCAGCCATGGCAAAGAGCGCGCCGCTCACGGGCATCAGCAGCGCCAGAGCGGCGAAGACAAACCACAATCCTATGTACAGCGGATTGCGCACAAAGCGAAATGGCCCGTCGGCCAGCACCGCGCCGGCCTTCATCTGCCTGTGCTTCACCGTGCCTTGGCCCAGATAGGCCGCGCCCCACACGCGCAGAGCAGCGCCCACGCCGGCCATGACCGCGCCCGCGGCGATGACCGCCGGCATGGCGACGGAGAAGGATGCGACGCCCATCCGGCCGAGTTCGAGCGCCAGCCATACCATCAGCGGGACGCGCCTGCCGATGCCCCAGGCCTCAATCCACGGGGCCCAGAATCCCAGGCAGACGATGACCATGTTGATCAACATGCGGAGACGAAACTCGATTGCGCTTGCCTTCATTCGCTCATCCCTTTGGCCGGAGTGTAGCATCCGCGGCGGAGGCTGGCTGGAAGGTACGCATGCGGGCAAGGGGTGGTTCATTGCGCAGGATTGTCCGGCGGCGAACAGGTCGGCGCGCCAAGAAGGCCAGCCGCCAGTTAAACTGATAAAGCCATGAAAACCCGCACAGGGAACGAGATTCGCGAGACTTTTCTGCGCTTTTTTGAGTCGAAGGGGCACCGCCGGGTGCACTCTTCCTCACTGGTGCCTGCCAATGACCCGACGCTGCTGTTTACCAACGCCGGGATGAACCAGTTCAAGGATGTTTTTCTCGGTTCGGAGCGGCGCGAGTACTCGCGCGCGACTACGTCGCAGAAGTGCGTCCGCGCCGGCGGCAAGCACAACGACTTGGAGAATGTTGGGTTTACGCGGCGGCATCACACCTTCTTCGAGATGCTGGGCAACTTCAGCTTCGGCGACTACTTCAAGCGCGACGCGATTCTTTATGCATGGGAGCTGATCACCAGCGAGGAGTGGTTCGGCATCCCCAAGGACCGGCTCTACGTGACCATCTTCGAGGGCGCAGACGGCGTGCCGCGCGACGACGAGGCCGAGGGCTACTGGATCGAAGCGGGCGTCGCCAAGGAGCGCATCAAGGAATACGGCCTCAAAGACAATTTCTGGCAGATGGGCGAGACCGGCCCCTGCGGACCCTGCTCGGAGATCTTCTACGACATGGGGCTGGAGGCAGCCGAGACCCCCGGCGTCGATAAGCCCTTCGGCCAGGACGAAGCCCGCTACGTCGAAATCTGGAACCTGGTCTTCATGCAGTTCGACCGCTCGGCGGTTGTAGACCCTGAGACCAAGAAGACCACCTACAAACTGACGCCGCTGCCCAAGCCGTCGATTGATACCGGAATGGGGTTGGAGCGGGTGGCGGCCGTGCTGCAAGGGAAGGTCAGTAACTTTGAGACGGACCTATTTGAACCGCTGATCACGAGGGCGGTCGATTTAATGATGGTGAACATTCAGAATCCGTTAAAGGTTCCGAGCCTTAGAATCATCGCCGATCATGCCCGAGCTGCAACATTCTTGATCAGCGACGGAGTGATTCCATCGAATGAAGGGCGAGGCTATGTCCTACGCAAGATTCTTCGGCGGGGCTTCAGGCATATGTCGAAACTGTTATTCGCGGATGACTTGGTTTTCCACAAAATGGCGTATGCAGTTCGTGATCAAATGCAGGTTGCCTACCCAGAGCTGAACGAATCTGTGGATCGAGTCGCAAAGGTCATATTGGCGGAGGAGGGACAGTTTTCTCGCGTTGTAAAGACAGGCTCTGAGAAGCTTCAAGAAGAGTTTATCAAGCTCTTAATTCCGCATAATGAAAAGCTCATCAAGGCGAATGTTGGGTATTCACAAGACATTACCAAATGGGAAACGAAGAACGATAAAGAAAAAGAAAGCGACCTCGTCTCGCTCTATATTCGAACGCTCTTAGAGCATGGCGTTACGTTGAAACTGCCCGGATCAATAGCCTTTAGGTTGTTCGAGACCTATGGCCTTCCAAAGGATTTCATTCAAGACGCTTGCCAAGACGAATTGATCAATTTTGATAACCAAGGCTTCGAGGCCGCCCGCGCCGAGGAGCAAGCCCGCGCCCGCGCCAGTTGGAAGGGCGGCAGCCAAAAGTCCGCCAGCCCGGCCTATCGCGAACTGCCCAAGACCGACTTCCTCGGCTATAAGCAGATCACCGCAAACGGCGCTGAAGTTCTGGCCATTGTGAAGGACGGCGTTGGCGTCCCCGCCGCCGCAGCAGGCGACCTGGTCGATGTCGTCCTCGATCAGACCAGCTTCTATGGCGACTCAGGCGGGCAGACGGGCGATACCGGTTGGTTTACTTCGACCGACGGCAACACGACGGTCGCCGCGATCGAGGGCTGTGTACTGCCGGTGCAGGGCGTCCGCGCCCACAAGGCTCTGCTCAAGCAACCGCTGGCCGTGGGCGACCGCGTCAACACAGTCGTGGACGGCGAGCGCCGCAACGCCATCAAGCGCAACCACACGGGCACTCACCTGCTGCACGCGGCGCTGCGCCAGGTACTGGGCACGCACGTGAAGCAGGCCGGTTCCGCGGTCCATCCGGAGCGGCTGCGCTTCGACTTCTCGCACTTTGCACAGGTGGCCGACGAGGAGCTGGAGGAGATCGAGAGCATCGTCAACCGCGAGGTGCTGGCCGACGCGCGCGTCGATACCATCGAGGACGTGCCCATCGACGTGGCCGTGAACGAGTACCACGCCATGGCGCTCTTCGGCGAGAAGTACGGCGACAAGGTGCGCGTGGTGAAGCTGTCGGATGGTTTTTCGACCGAGCTCTGCGGCGGCACGCATACCGGGGCCACGGGCGAGATCGGCCTGATCAAGATTGTCAGCGAGGGATCGGTTTCGTCGGGTGTGCGGCGGCTGGAGGCCATTACTGGCATGGGTGCGCTCGACGCCTTCCGGCAGGACTTCGCCGTCAGCAAGATCGCCGCGCAGATCGCTCCCGCCCCTGCGGGGGGCAGCCTG
>CAWCWQ010000024.1:0-12155 GCA_963799145.1 uncultured Acidobacteriaceae bacterium
CAACAGGGCGACAAAATCCTTCGAAACCGTGGGGCAAATAACTGGGCGATTGGGATTTGGAAGGTGAGATATTGGGAGCCGATCGGTCTTCGTAGATACTTACCTCTCCTAGCCACGGGCCAACTGGGGTGTCAGATTCGAATGACCCTGACGTTTCGTATGAATGCTGGCCTTGATTGAGTTCTATGGGATCCGTCTTGACTACAAGATTGTTTGGAATGGACTGTGAAACTTGGCGAAGGTCTGTCTTAAGCCAGAGTGTACATCCTTGGGTCACGCGTTCTGGATACTCCTCCAGAGTGATTCTGAAAACGTACCGTTCCCCAGCCCTAACGTTTCCGGGGGCCTGAATGTGGATTACTGCGGGAGGGAATTGGGGGATTTCAAATGTAATGTTTTCTGGAATTGACACTGGCGTCTGAACGCTTTTTCCGAGGGTGACGCTTGCTAACTTCCACGTACCGGGCGCCATCAGATCGGTGATGGGGAGTTTTAGTGAGTAAATCGCTTGACCGTCGTTGAGTTCAGTTTGCCCACCGACCTCTGATAGGCCTTCCGGCTCCATAGGATTAGGATTCAGACGCGGGGCAGGATGTATATTCTTGAACCGATAATGAATTTCGCCACCATTGTGCCCAACTGGGGCTTGATTGAACCGAAGTTGGAAACTGAACTCCTGTCCGGTAATAAGACGCTCAGATTCGCCCGCACTCACCGAAGCTGTATTCGGCGTTGAGAGCTGGGGACCAGTCCCCTGTGCGGCCACAGTAAAGGAGAGAATCCCTAAGAATAGGACGGTGGTAATCCACAGCTTTGGCATCTTCACGCCTCGGTTCAACTTTGAATGGCGAGATCACTATACAGGGAAGCTCCGAACAATTCAATTGGGAATCAAAGCTCCAGCGGAGCGGGAGTGGCGAGTGCAAGTCTAGCGTTTGGTACATGGAATGGCAGGAAGCCATCCTTGGAATCCCGAGGTCTGAAGATCCGGACCTGGGCCGCCCGTCCGCTATTTGAATGGGCCAACGGGCCTTGTGAGCCAATGGGAGCGCGGAGAAAGGCGCCCTCAAGGAGCCTCGCTCAAATTGCTGTCTCTCGTTGCTCAGAAGGGGCTTGCCAACGTCGCCTGAGGGACTCGGAGTCCAAGGCCTCAAGATTGAGCCAAGGGCGTTCATAGCGGCTGACCCCTTGCTGCATTCGTGGTAGAATCGATCCCAGAGTTGCCGGGAGGGGAAGATGAGGAAGATCAGGACCACATAGAGCCGAACTTCGATAGGATCGTTCCGTGTCGCTGGACTGGGTTCGGTGGGCGTGGACGAAGCTGCTCCCCTGTGCAGGACGTGCGCGCTGAGGAGCAAAACTGTTTATGCGCCGCTTTTGGCTCCGAACTCCATGAGCAGCGCCTTCCCTTCATCAGAATCCCTCAAGCCGGCAAAATCGTTGTCGCGAAGCAACTCCTCCAGATAAGACGGCGCGATCTCCAGGGCCTTTCGCAACGCCTCGGCCGCCTTCGTGCGCAGTTCCGGCCTGTGTGTCTCACTGAAATCGAACTCGAAGTAATTGGCGGCATTCCAATAGGCGGTGGCCAGGTCTTCATCCCTCTCCGCGGCGCCGAGCTTGGCCTGAATGAAGGCTTCCAGAACTTCAAGAGCCTTCGGCCGGTTCTTGGAGGCCTCTTCCCACAGTCTTGAAAGCAGGATACTGAGCGGCCGGTTGGTGGGATACGCCTCGACCAGGGCGGAAAGCGAGGTGATCAGCCTCCCCGTTTGCCCGGCCACATAGCTTTGGCCGGCGAGATAATCCCACGCCGCAGTCAGTTCCGTTGACAGATTCACCGCATTCCCAATGTTTTGCTCCGTCTTCCTGGCCAGTTCGGTGTGCTGCTCTGTCAGGTGAGTCTGCTGTAGCTTCAATTCGTCCTGCTGTTCCCGCACTTCGGCCAGCTGTTTTTGGACCTTGTCCGCCACCGCCTGGAGCAATCTGTCTCCCAAATAGCCCGAGATGAACCCCATGCACGCCAGTGTAAGCAAGTCTTCGAGGCCAAGACCGCCCTTTGGGAATTTCCCGACCCAAAGAGTCACCAGAAGTCCGGCCATCGATCCGCCAAATCCCGTGATGGCATAAGCCGCGTAATAGCTTGGCTTGGGCGATTCGCTGCGTTCGGGTTTCAAGAAGATCGATATGCAGCTTGTCAGGCCTCCGAGTACGCCCGGAATTCCCACCAGCGCGAGAATCGCCAGGAATTGGCCAAGGACAACCCACAGCGACCCGTCAGTGGATGCGACCATGGAGGCCCCCATGCAACGGCAGAAGCATAGCAGTTTGCCCGCCCTCCGGCAATTCTGCCAACTCACGCTGAATCTGAACTCAAGATGCCCAGCCGGCTTCCACTCTTCAAAAAGGGCACGACTTCACAGGCTGGGGAAGAACCAGGCTTTGTAACAAGGGCACGACTTCAGTCGGGCCGCAAACAACTCACAGAATGGCCAGGCTTCAGCCCCTGCGGCGATGTCGGCTGCCGTCCCGCAAACGTAACAAAACAAACGCGGCGGGAGGCGCTGATCCCAGCAGTAAGAAATGAGGGTGGCCCGGTCCGGATTCCCGGACCTGGGATTGGGGTCTCCGAACGGGAACCACTAATCGCTTCCGCCGCCGCCATCGCCTCCACCGCTGTCGCCTCCTCCGCTATCGCCACTGCCGCTGTCGGCGCTTGAATCGCTCCCGCTGTCACTCGACGAATCCATGCCTTCGGCCTCGCTTTCCGTGGTCGATTCGGTAATCTCTTCGTCATTGGCAGCGGCGGATTCCTCTTCAACCTCACCCGTAGGCTTGCCGTTTTCCTCGGTGACAACCTTGGAAGTCGCTGACATTCCCGAGGGAGTTGTGCTGACCCGGGACCAGCTCCCATTGCTGAATGAGCCTGAGCCGCCGCCGCCTCCCGAGTCTCCGCCGCCGGTATACTCCCAATCGGAAAAACCGTTGCGGTCGTGGCTGCGCGCGTAGTAGTGGCCGTCGTCCGCGCGGTAGATCCTGCCGAATTCCTTCCTGGGTTGCCGGTTTCCGGGCGAACGATGCCTTGAACTCAGGCCAATCACAAAGAGAATCGCAATGAACATGGCAACCAAGAGACGGGCTGCGATTCTGCTGTTTCCATCTTCCACCATGGCTCTTCTCTTCCGGAACGCTGGGACAGGAACGATCCGGCGTGTTCTCCACGTACCAATCTACCATCGGCACTGCGGCAGGCGATGCAGATCGTTTCCCTACCAGCGCGCGCAATGGAAGGATGAGATCGCATTCCGCCCAGCCCATGGCGCGAGTGCGCAGCGCCGCATATCTCCGGGTTCAATGCGCCGGGGACGCTGCCGGTCCGCAGTCTCTAGTCCCTAGTCCCTATTTGGCCGTGAACTCCTGCGCAATCGCCGTCATCGCGTCCCAGGTGTCGGTGCGGAATGGACCGGCGGGCAAGCCGGCGGCGTTGTAGAGGTTGCAGCCAATGGGATAGTTGGCCCAGGCGTAGCGCGCCGCAACGGGCACAGGCGTCTTGCCGCTCCTCACAACAACCGTGTCCCCATCGATAGTTGCGTCGGCATCGACGAACTGCCCATCCTCGCCGGCAATCTGGAGCCACTTCAGGGGACCATCCTTGGCGGTCAGTCCCCCGTCCACGTGTGTAAAGCCAATGCGGATGGCATTGCCTTCGACCTTCATCGAGCTGTAGCGCGGCCCCGAGTATTCGACGTTTCGTCCGTACGCATTGGCCAGCGCAATTAGCGCCAGCCGTTCGCCTACAGGCTCCTTGTCCTTGGGATGCACGTTGTCGGGGTCGCCAACATCGATGGTAACCGCAAGCCCAGTGTTGGGCAGCGAGAGAATCTGCGCCTGGCCTTCGCGCACCAGCGGATTGTTGCTGACGTTCTTGAGCGCCGGCAACTGCACGGCATAGAAGGGAAAGTCCCCTTCGCCCCACAACTGGCGCCACTGGGCAACCAGCGTCTCCATGACGTGCGGATAGAGCGCCAACCCCTCCCTGCCGCCCACAATCGATTCGCCCTGGTACCAGATGGCGCCGCGGATGGCATAGGGGATGACAGGATGCAGCATTCCGTTGAAGAGCACCGTAGGCTCGTGCTGATCTTCGACCGGGTCGCGCATCGGCCCGGGCTTCGGCGGGCGAGCATTGAGCGTCTGCGGTCCCGGCGGGGCGTCGGCAGCCATGGCGCCCGGATGAGCCTTGTAGAAATCGACCAGAAGATCGAAGCGGTCGAGCATCGGCTTCAATAGCGGGTCTGCGGCGACCGCCTGGCGCGGCAGCCACGACTCCGCCGTGCTGGCTCCGTAGGCAACCGTCACAATACCCACGGGTACCTGCAAGCGGCGCTGGAGGTCGCGCGCAAACAAGTAGCCCACAGCGGAAAAGCCGGGAACTGTCTCCGGGCTGCATACCTTCCATTCGCCGCCAACCTCTTCCTTGGGTGTGTAGGACTTCACCGTCATCGCGGTGAACATGCGAATTGTGGGGTAGTTGGCTGCGGCGATCTGCTTGTCTTCATCGAGCATCCCGGCGAAGGAAGCCGCCTTCTTTGAAACGGTGAAGACCATGTTCGACTGGCCCGAGGCGAGCCAAACCTCACCAACCAGCACATCGTGAATGGTGATTGAGTTCTTGCCCTGAATGCGCATCTCATAGGGTCCGCCGGCCTTCAGTTTGCGCAGGCGCAGAATCCATCTTCCGTCCGCACCCGCGGTTGTAGAGCGGGTCTGCCGGTTGAGCGTAACCTTGAGGGCTTCGCCGGGTTCGGCCGTCCCCCAGATGGGCGCGGACATCCCTCTCTGCAAGACCATGTGGTCGCTGAAAAGAGCCGCGGGTTTCACCTCCGCGGAGACACCTGCCGCAAAGAGCAGGGAAAGGCAGCAAACGACAGCGGAGATGTGTCTTGACATGGATCCTCCTGGCGCTCAACCCGCTATGCAAGGATTGGGTTCCGTCCGCAATGGAACCGAATGTAAATCCTATAGGAGAACATTTCACGGCTGCAAACCGGAACTGCGGCGACGATCGCGGCTAGCGGCGCGGCCGGTCAAATGCGGCATCGATAACAGGATGCTCGATGCCGCGGCTCTAATACCGCTGCCCAAACTCCGGCTCGACGGGGTTCTCGAAGAGCGATGCCTCGCGGGTAACGATAGTCAGGCCAGAGGGGGTGACGAAATAGCGGCGCTTGTCCTCGACCGGGTCGAAGCCAATGACCGTGCCCTCGGGGATATGCACGTCGCGATCGATAATGGCGCGGCGGATGCGGCAATGGCGGCCGATGTTCACGTGGGAGAAGATGATGCTGGCGTCCACGTTGGAGTAGGAGTTGACGCGTACGTCCTGCGAGAGCACGGAGTTCGAGACCAGGGCGCCGGAGATGATGACTCCGGCGGTGATGACGGAATTGACCGCCATGCCGGAGCGGCCCGGCTCGCCGAAGACGAATTTAGCCGGCGGATACTGGCGCACCCGCGTGCGGATCGGCCAGCCCTTGTCGTACAGGTTGAAGACCGGCGAAACCGAGCACAGATCCATGTTGGCCTCGTAGTATGCGTCCAGCGTGCCTACATCGCGCCAATAGAGCGCCTGCTGTTTGTTCTCATCTACAAAGCTGTAAGCCATCATCCTCTTCTTGCCCAGCAGGTTGGGCAGAATGTCGTGGCCGAAATCGTGCTTCGAGCCGGGATCCTCGGCGTCTGCCATGAGCGCCTTCAGCAGCACCTCGGTATTGAAGATGTAAATGCCCATCGAGGCGTCCACGGCGTTGGGATTGGTGGGCGAGCGGAAAGTAGTCGAGGCCGGCTTTTCCTGGAAACCCAGAACCTCTCCGGTCTCTTCCACCTTCACCACTCCCAATTGCTTCGCCTCATCCGGAGAAATCGGCAGTGTGGCCAGCGTAATCTCGGCCTTGGTTTCCTTGTGCTGCTTCAACATGCGGCTATAGTCCATCTTGTAGATATGGTCGCCGTAGAGGATGATCACGTACTTCGGCTGTTCGCTGCCGATCGAATAGATGTTCTGGTAGACGGCGTCGGCCGTGCCCATATACCAGTTGGCGCCGGTGCGCTGCGTGGGCGGCATCAGCTCGAAGAACTCGCCCAGCTCCTGGGCAACAATGCCCGTCCATCCCTCGCGGATGTGCCGGTTCAGCGAGAGCGCCTTGTACTGGGTCATGATGAACACCCTTCGCAGGCCGGAGTTGATGCAGTTGGAGAGAACGACGTCGATGATGCGGTAGTGCCCGCCAAATGGGACGGCCGGTTTGGCGCGATCGCGGGTCAGCGGAAAGAGCCGTTCTCCGGCTCCGCCCGCAAGCAATACTCCAAGTGTTTCTCTCATATCCGTTCGCCCCTGCGCTGATGCGTTTTCCGTTCGGACGGCGCCATTCCAGGGTCGCTGCTACCCGATGCAGCAGATTCTCCGGCGGCGCAATTCCTTGAGCCATCCCCGAACGGTGGAGAATACCACATACAGATGAAACTGGCAGCCCACTTACTGAACCGGCTCAATTGTATCCAAGCAGGATAGTCCTGGATTGCTGGTCCAGGCAAAGTACACGGCATTGTTGAGCATCGGCAATGCCCTGGGGATAGTAGCGCGGTTCGACAGGCGAACCCTGGTAGTGTTCCGGGGAGCCGAAGCACCGCTCTACCGTTTCGTCTTGAATTTGTACTCGACGCCGACCGACAATCCGAAGTTCCAGTTGTCCTTGGGGCTTGCCGTCGGAGGAACAGGTGCGTAGTTGAAGCTGTAGCGGGTAAAAAGCGCGTCTGGCGTGACCCGGAAGACCCAGCGCGCCGAGCGGTTCAGGTCGAAGTGGCCTCCGATAATCGCTGCCGGAGCGACCTGATTTGGATAGAAATCGACCAGCGATGGCGGTTGTCCACGCAGTTCCTTTTCGAAGTCGCCATAGGCGCCGCCCATTAGCGCATGAACGATCAGCGCGCCGTGCTTATTGTGGGGCCCCAGCCACTCCGGGCCCGCGGCGAACATATACTGCGCCACAAACGGTCCTTTGATGCTGAAGGCCTGTCCATTGACGAGGAACGTGTTGGCAGCGGCGCCGCTAGTACCCAGGTAGCCACGCCCCGTGCCTTCCACGGCCCAATGCTTGCTGAACCAGTAGGAGCCGGTCAGATCGAGGCCGCCGAGATTGGCTCCTTGATCCAGGGTCGGCCCTGCCATGATGTGGCCGTAGGCGGCGCCCAGCGAGACGTCGAAGCGATTGTCGTAGCGCACATTGGCCAGCGGATCGCTGGAAATGTAGGCGCCATTGCCGGTGGTGGGCGTGGCGGTGACCTGGGCCTGAACGCTGGTTCCGGCCGAGAGAGCCAAAGCGGCTACAGCTAGGAGAGAGGCGAAAAAACGAACTTGGAGACGCATCGTATTCAGCTTACAGGACTGCGCCGATGGGCGACAATACAGAACGCTTTGCATTTATGAGGGTCAAGGCCCGCAGCGCTCGGTCTGGCGAGACCATACGAGGTAGCGAACAGTTTTCAGGGTTTCCATGCCCGAATTGGCGATGGCGTGCAAGGTCGGCTCGGGCGCGAGGGGCGGAGCGGCGTGCGTGCGCCACTCCAGCGGCAGGCGGCTGAAGATTAGCCCAGTGCGGGGTAGGTGAAATGCTTCGGAGACTACCTCTGCCGAGCGCCAGCCGTGCGCTTTCATGATACGCGCGGAGTAGCAGGCATTCTGGATGGTATCCCTGGCTTCGGGCTCTTCGAAGATGGCGGACTCCGGAATGCCCTGGGCATGCGCGGCGCGGGCCATGACGCGCGCTTCGACAAACTCACCGTGGGTCGCCGCCCCTGAGAGAATCAGCCTTGGGGCAACGCCGCGCTGGTATTCATGCACGGCCTCGGTGACGCGGGCCAGTTGAGCGGGAGTCGGGTTGCCGTCGTCATCGGCCGGCGTGCCCAGTACGACGATGGCGTCAAAGCGGGTGAGCGAGGTGTTCGACGCCGGGGCAAGCTGGCGTGCGATCCATCCCCACGCCAGCAGTGCCAGAACGAGTGTGCCGGCGGAAAAGGCCAGCTTGGCCCACAAGCCAAGGCGCTTGCGCCGGGCCGCGCTGCGCCGGCGGCTGAGCCTGAGGGGCTGCTTGCGTGTCAATCGATTCTCCTCCAGCCTCCACTCTAACGCTGGAGATCGAGGCGGTGCTGCCCAATCCGGTTGCCGGTCGAGCCGGTCAGACCAGCTCCGCCGGCGAGCCCCAGGAGGAGAAGACGAAATCTTTCAATGGCTTGCGCTGGCGCGGCGCCACTTCAAGGGCGAGCAATCGCTCGTTGGTTAATGCCGAAGGTTCCCCTTGATAGCCGAGGGCGATCACGGAGCCGAAGGCGAATTCATCCGGGATCTCTAAGGCCAAGCGGGCGGCATCGTGATCGAAGCCTGCCATCTGGTGGGTGGCGAGGCCGAGGGCTGCCGCCTGCAGGACGAGCAGCATGGAGGAAGCGCCCAAGTCATGAAGTGCGTATGCATTGGAAGCGCCCTTTTGGCTGAATGCGGTCTTGGCTGCACCGAGGATTAGAACCCGCGCGGCCGGTGCCCAAGCCTGGTTGAAGCCGACGAGAGTCGAGGCTATCTTCTTGTGGGTTTCAGAGTTGCGAACGCCGACCAGATAGCGCCAGGGTTGCTCGTTATTCGAGGAGGGCGCCCAGCGGGCGGCTTCAAAGACTTTGGCCAGATCGGCGGGGCTGACTTCCCGGTCGGAAAACGAACGCGGGCTCCAGCGGTCGAGAATTACGGGCAACACCCCTTCGACGGGCGGCGCATGTTTCAGTTGACTGATTTCATCGGCAGACAGCGTCATGGGCGGGAACTCCTTGAATTGTGGCCAACTGCATCACTTTGATTCCGGGCCGGCTGGAAAGATTCTTCCGGACAGAGATCGGAGACGGGGAACGGTGGGAGCTGATTCGCTGGCTCTGTCGAGACCTCCACCAATCGATCCCGGCGGTTAATGAGGAGCATTCCACCGTTCACGTCACCCGGCAGGAGGCGGCAACAGCAACTCAGGGCGCCCAACCGATGAGTCGCAGAGCATCCTCGCGTAAGCTATAGTGGGGGAGTCGCGTAGGGCCTGCGGAAAGCCGGGCATTCTCCAGGGCCTCCTCATATTCCCGGTGCATGAAGCTCTCAATAGAGAGACCCAGCAAGCTGTGCGGGAAGGTTAAAGGGATAGACAGACTTGGAGCTATCCGGACCGCCTCAGTTGCGCCCAGGTTGCGGTCATTGCTGTAGAAGCCGAGGACGGCACGTGCATCTTGGCTACAGGATCCAATGAGACAGAGCAACGCGGACAATTCGAACAATTCGGATAATCCGAACCATCCGGATAACTCGCCCGACCAGGCCCGCGTTCGCGCGTTCCAGGAAACGCTGTTGAGCGCCCGCCGCACCATGCTGCTGAGCGAGATCCTCAAGCTCGCCGTGGACAGCTTCCGCTCCAGCAAGGTGCGCTTTGCGCTCACCGCGCTGGGCATGGTCATCGGCACCGCGTCGGTCATCCTGGTCGTCACCATAGGAATGACCGGCAAGCAATACATTCTCGAGTTGATCCAGAAGATCGGCACCAACTCGGTCGAGCTCGAATATGCTGGCGGCGGGGTAACAACTGCGGAGCGCGTGCGCTACAACGACTTTCTCACCCGCGAGGACGAGAAGAACGTAGACGCCCAGTTGCCAAGCGTGATGTACTCCTCGCCGGTCCTCGAGATGCACGACCGTATCAGCTTTGGCGGCGGCGTGGTGAAGGATACGCTGGTGCTCGGCGTCAGCCCCCACTACAGCGATATCCGTAACCTGATAGTTACCGTGGGGCGCTTCCTGGACGAAACCGACAACGACGCCCACATCAAGTGCGCCGTGGTCACCGAGATCTTCGCCAAGGAAAGGTATGGCAGCGCGGACGCGGCTGTCGGACAGACCTTCGAGATCAGCGGCATCCCCTTCACCATCATCGGCGTCTTCAAGGAGAGCGTGGACGACTTTGGCCAATCTGAGATCCAGGACCAGACCATCCTGATTCCTTACTCGGTGGCCCGCTACTTCACCGGAACCGAGAGAGTGAACCAGATCTACTTCTCGATGCGTAGCATGGACGAGGTGCCCGATGCCGCCAAAGATATCGTGCGCATCGTGCAGTCGCACCACCGGCCCAACTCGGTTTACAAGGCCCAGACGCTCAAGCAGTTGCTGACCGTGGCCTCGCAGATCGCCGACGCTTTGACCGCTGTGCTGT
Organism: uncultured Acidobacteriaceae bacterium; assembly: GCA_963799145.1. GTDB lineage: Bacteria > Acidobacteriota > Terriglobia > Terriglobales > Acidobacteriaceae > Telmatobacter. The sequence goes on from CAWCWQ010000024.1 coordinate 10,284, forward strand.
TCTTGGTGGCCGCAGTCACTCTGGCCGTAGGCGGCGTGGGCATCATGAACATCATGCTGGCCAACGTTCGGTCTCGCGTGCGCGAGATCGGCATTCGGAAGGCTCTGGGCGCCACCCGGCGCGAGATCAAGCTTCAGTTTCTCTCTGAGGCCATCATCATTTCGCTCGTGGGCGGGATCGTGGGGACGATTGTGGGGCTGGCTCTTCCGCTATCGATCCACTTCTTCACCGACTATGCGATACCGGTATCGCCGTGGTCGGTCGTCGTAGCCCTTTCGGCAGCGACGGCGGTAGGCGTCATCTTCGGCACTGTTCCAGCCACACGCGCCGCCCAGATGGACCCGGTGGAGTCCCTGAAGTATGAGTGATCCCGAGAACAAGCAAGCCAGCCCGGCTTCCGTTCCAGAGCCCAATTCTGAAGACTCGCCATCCCAGGGGCCCAGCCTCGCGCTGATCTACAGTTTGGTCGTGCTAGCCCTGGTAGCCGCTATCGGCTTCGCCATGATAATCGTGCTGCCCTTCCATCACCGGCGATGACGGGTTCCATGTTTGCAGACTGTCTGCTTAGCAGAACTCGAATCGCAACCTCGCCGCGGCGCACTCGGACCCTCATCGCCAATCATCGCACGGGGCGAGTGACACACGCCTCCCGCACTCTCTTCCAATACAAGATGAGCCTGAAGGATGGATTTGATTCCAATACAAGATGAGCCTGAAGGGTTAGTCGTGCTGGGGAGTGAATGTCAGCGTGCATCAGGCAGAGAAGTTGAGTTTGGAAGGGATTCGCCGGTTCGTCGAGGCCAGCGAGGAAATCCGGTTTAAGGGTGCAAATCGCGGCCAGGTTTATGGCTGGGTAGAGCGCGTTCTGGTCGAGCATGAGTACGCGCAGCAGGGTAAGGTGGGGCGCGGCCTGTTGCGGCGCTACATCGAGAAGATGACCGGGCTGAGCCGGGCGCAGGTCACACGGCTGATCGCCCGCTACGCAGCCAGTGGCCAAGTCCGGCCGGCAGTCTATCGGCGGCGGCGTTTCCCGGAGCGGTTCACGCGGGCCGACATCGAACTGCTGGCCTCGGTCGACGAGGCGCATGAGACCCTAAGCGGGCCGGCCACGCGGCGCATTTTCGAGCGCGAGGTCCAGCTCTACGGCCGACAGCAGTACGCGCGGCTGGCAACCATCTCCGTAGCTCATCTGTACAACCTGCGCCGCAGCCAGCGCTACCGCGAGCGGCGCTTGAACTACACCAAAACGCGGCCCACGACGGTGGCCATCGGCGAGCGGCGCAAGCCCGAACCCTGCGGACAACCTGGCTATCTGCGTCTCGATACGGTGCATCAGGGCGACACGGCAGAAGCCAAGGGTGTCTATCACATCAACGCCGTCGATGAGGTCACGCAGTGGCAGATCGCCGGGGCCACGCCCCGTATCAGCGAGCTGTATCTGGTGCCCCTGCTGAAAGGCATACTGCGCCAGTTTCCGTTTCGCATCCTCGGCTTCCACACCGACAACGGAAGCGAGTTCATCAACCGCACCGTCGCCGAACTGCTCAACAAACTGCTCATCGAGCAGACCAAAAGCCGTCCCCGGCAATCAGGCGACAACGGCCTGATCGAGACCAAAAACGGCGCCATCATTCGTAAGCACATGGGCTATGGATACATCGACGCCAGCCACGCCGACCGCATCAACAGCTTCTATCGGGAGTTTCTGAATCCTTATCTGAACTACCATCGCCCCTGCGCCCAAGCCGATGTCGAGATCGACCAGAGAGGCCGCAAACGGGTTCGCTACAAGCGCTATCAGACTCCACTCGAAACTCTGCTGGCGCTCGATTCGCCGGCTGCAGTACCTGCGCCAGGGACTCAGCATCAACC
>CAWCWQ010000025.1:0-25655 GCA_963799145.1 uncultured Acidobacteriaceae bacterium
ATGCCAGGTGCTGAAGTAGCCCCTGCGCGACGCAGCCCAACTGCACATGCAAGTGAAATGCATTCATCTTGCGGCAGACGGCGTCGCGGTAAGTTTGGCTTTCTCGGTGCAGATACTGGTCGCCCTGTCCGCGGCGGCGCGGTTTCATGTCGGCCATCCAAAAGTGGTATGCGTAACTTCCTACTACATGCACGGCTTGCCGGAAGCCTAGCTCGATTTTGAAGCGGTAGCCATAGAGCAGGACGATCTCAAGCGGCTCCAGAGTCAGATCGGTGGCCAGCAGGAAGATCGTGCCGCGCATCGGATGACAAACTATGACGAAGCGCACCAGCCGTCCCGCCGGCCGCCACAGGAGATCGATGGCGCGATAGCGCAGCGTAACATTCTGCTCGCCGTAGACGGGGCTTGGAGCGCAGATAAACCGGCTCTCGTCGCGGGCCAGATCCTTGAGCTTCACTTTTTCGCCGTAGAGCCTTGGCCGTCCGCGGCGACGGCGCGCGGGCACCTGCGCAGGCCAGTAGGCCACTGCGTTCGACTTGGCGCGGGTGACGAGTTGATGTCCCTGGCCGAGTAACTTCGTGATCATCTTTCCCGAGGCGTAGTAGGCATCGGCGACCAGCAGCAGTTTGCGATCGACGATGCCAGCCAGAGAAAACAGCAGCAAGGCCAACTTATCGAGCAGGGTGCGCGTGTCCCGGTTGGACCAGATCAACCCCTCGTGAATGCGCGAGACCAGCGGCACGGCGGCGACGTGGCCTGGCCCCTGGACCAGTAAACTGACGGCCTGAAAGCTATGGCCCATGATGTAGTCCGGCTTCGAGTTACTTGCCGACTGCTGATGGAGCAGCTTGACGGCGGGCATCTTGCGGCCTTCTTTGGGAGCCTTGATGCCATCGGCCAGGCAGACGAGCCGCTCACCCACGGCGACGGGCTGGAAGAGTCGCAAACACAGCCGCGCCCAGCAGGCGGTGAGCGCGTCAAGATCCAGGGCGCGGCTATGAAACAGGTGCAGGAAGCGCCGATAGCCTCGGTTGCCGAAGCCGAAGAGGCGAACCAGGCTGGTGACGCCGGCCCGCTCCGGGCGGCAGCAGAGGCCGACCAGGACCAGAATCGTCCAGAGGAAGGTAAGGAATCTTCTGCAGGCCGGACGCAGAGCGCGCACGGCATCGAACCAGGCGATCCAGAGGGGCATAATATCGATGCAAGCACGATAGCCGATAGCCGTACAGTGCTAGCGGTCACACGACTCGCAAATCGGCATCCTTGGCGTTATGCTTTTAATCAATGACAATCTCCAGGGAAAAGCTCTTGCTCCGGCAAATCGAGAGGGTGAAGGGGCAACTGGCCGCGCTCGGCGATCTGCGTCCAGGCAGTCTCTCGACCCAGTACAACGTCTGCGGCACCCCCGGATGCCGGTGCAAGGCCACGCCGCCTGAGAAGCACGGCCCCTATTATCAGATAAGTTTTACGCGCAAGGGAAAGAGCAGCTCGAAGTTCGTGCGCAAGGAAGACCTCAACACCGTCCGCCGGGAACTGAAGAACTACGAGGTCATGAAGACGCTCATGGACCGCTGGATCGAGATGGCCACCGAACTATCCAACCTCCGCCTGGCCAACAAGCGATCCTGATTCCAGCAGAGAACTGGGCACTGTCCAGTCAGTATACTGGTCAGTGCTAAGTTCCCTCTGTCTCATGCGGCGATCTCCGCGGCGCAGTTGTTGGATTGCGAGGCGTTGTTGTGCTCCGTGTAGCGGCGGAGAATAATTCTCAGTTTGTGCGGGAGCGCCGCAGCCTGGAGAAATTCCGGCAGTGTCGCGCGCAGCGCGCAGGCCACGACCAGTTCCGAGGGTGGCATCGCGGGATTCATGGTGCGCAACCAACTGCGGAAAAGGCGCCAGACCTCGGCCATGTGATTCAATGCCAGGTGCTGAAGTAGCCCCTGCGCGACGCAGCCCAACTGCACATGCAAGTGAAATGCATTCATCTTGCGGCAGACGGCGTCGCGGTAAGTTTGGCTTTCTCGGTGCAGATACTGGTCGCCCTGTCCGCGGCGGCGCGGTTTCATGTCGGCCATCCAAAAGTGGTATGCGTAACTTCCTACTACATGCACGGCTTGCCGGAAGCCTAGCTCGATTTTGAAGCGGTAGCCATAGAGCAGGACGATCTCAAGCGGCTCCAGAGTCAGATCGGTGGCCAGCAGGAAGATCGTGCCGCGCATCGGATGACAAACTATGACGAAGCGCACCAGCCGTCCCGCCGGCCGCCACAGGAGATCGATGGCGCGATAGCGCAGCGTAACATTCTGCTCGCCGTAGACGGGGCTTGGAGCGCAGATAAACCGGCTCTCGTCGCGGGCCAGATCCTTGAGCTTCACTTTTTCGCCGTAGAGCCTTGGCCGTCCGCGGCGACGGCGCGCGGGCACCTGCGCAGGCCAGTAGGCCACTGCGTTCGACTTGGCGCGGGTGACGAGTTGATGTCCCTGGCCGAGTAACTTCGTGATCATCTTTCCCGAGGCGTAGTAGGCATCGGCGACCAGCAGCAGTTTGCGATCGACGATGCCAGCCAGAGAAAACAGCAGCAAGGCCAACTTATCGAGCAGGGTGCGCGTGTCCCGGTTGGACCAGATCAACCCCTCGTGAATGCGCGAGACCAGCGGCACGGCGGCGACGTGGCCGGCCCCTGGACCAGTAAACTGACGGCCTGAAAGCTATGGCCCATGATGTAGTCCGGCTTCGAGTTACTTGCCGACTGCTGATGGAGCAGCTTGACGGCGGGCATCTTGCGGCCTTCTTTGGGAGCCTTGATGCCATCGGCCAGGCAGACGAGCCGCTCACCCACGGCGACGGGCTGGAAGAGTCGCAAACACAGCCGCGCCCAGCAGGCGGTGAGCGCGTCAAGATCCAGGGCGCGGCTATGAAACAGGTGCAGGAAGCGCCGATAGCCTCGGTTGCCGAAGCCGAAGAGGCGAACCAGGCTGGTGACGCCTGCCCGCTCCGGGCGGCACGAGAGGCCGACCAGGACCAGAATCATCCAGAGGAAGGTAAGGAATCTTCTGCAGGCCGGACGCAGAGCGCGCACGGCATCGAACCAGGCGATCCAGAGGGGCATAATATCGATGCAAGCACGATAGCCGATAGCCGTACAGTGCTAGCGGTCACACGACTCGCAAATCGGCATCCTTGGCGTTATGCTTTTAATCAATGACAATCTCCAGGGAAAAGCTCTTGCTCCGGCAAATCGAGAGGGTCAAGGGGCAACTGGCCGCGCTCGGCGAGCTGCGTCCAGGCAGTCTCTTCGACCCAGTACAACGTCTGCGGCACCCCCGGATGCCGGTGCAAGGCCACGCCGCCTGAGAAGCACGGCCCCTATTATCAGATAAGTTTTACGCGCAAGGGAAAGAGCAGCTCGAAGTTCGTGCGCAAGGAAGACCTCAACACCGTCCGCCGGGAACTGAAGAACTACGAGGTCATGAAGACGCTCATGGACCGCTGGATCGAGATGGCCACCGAACTATCCAACCTCCGCCTGGCCAACAAGCGATCCTGATTCCAGCAGAGAACTGGGCACTGTCCAGTCCAATTGATGCTCGCAGAATCTGGAGGCTTTGGAAGATCACGATGTTGGATTGGGCTTTACTGCGTCCTCACGTTCTGCCCGAATTCCATGATGATTTGCAGGATGCGCACTCCGAGTTCCTGCTTCTGGGTCTACGACAGCAGGGTATCGTGACACAGGCCGTTGCATTCGGATTTCGAACAGGGTTAGCGTGGGATTGTGCTGACTTTGCGAGCCATGACGGGTGGTGCTGGATATGCTCAACGGCATCTGGAACACAGCGACTACTACGATGAAGGACGTCGCGTTCAAGGTGAATGGCATGGCCAGGGCGCGGAGTTGCTGGGTCTGCGTGGAGAGGTAACGCGGGAGCAATTTGAAGCAGTTCGAGAGGGGTTGCATCCAGAGACGGGGGAATTCCTCCGTCCTCGCCACAGTGCTGACCGCATTGATGTAAATGGAAGCGAACAAAGCAAAGGGCGGTCCCTGTACGATTTGACCTTCTCCGCGCCGAAGTCGGTTTCGATTCAGGCACTCGTCGGCGGGGATGAGCGGTTGATTGCTGCCCATGACAAAGCTGTTCGTGAGGCACTCGCCGAGGCAGAGAACTATGCCGCCGCGCGTGTCCGGCTGAATCGTGCGAACGAGGACAGGGCAACGGCAAACTGGATTGTGGCCGCTTACCGGCACGACACCAGCCATGAACTCGATCCGCAACTGCACACCCATGCTGTCACGGCAAATTTGACCTATGACGGCGTGGAGGGGCGCTGGAAGGCATTGCAAGCATCGGGACTGTATGAGCGCCGTGCGTATCTGACTGAAGTTTACCGGAACTCTCTGGCGCGTGAAGTATGTAGTCTGGGATATGAGATTGAAGCGCGCCGTGATTCCAAGGGCAGAGATCACGGATTTGAGATTCGCGGCGTCTCGGATCAGTTGCTCGAAAAGTACAGCGTGCGGAGCGCGCAGCGGGACGCCGCCATCGAACGATTCACGGCGGAGCATGGCCGCAAGCCAACCAATAACGAAGTCGCCGTGCTCGTCCGTGAATCCCGTGCTGACAAACTGGCGGAAATCTCTACGGCGGAATTGCGGAAACAGCAGCAGGCAAGACTGTTGCCTGACGAGAGCCACGCCCTGAAGCATCTGCATGAAGAGTCTGTTGATCGTGCTGGCGAAATTCCGAATGAACCAACTCAGGCAGCGGAATCGCTTCAATACGCGAAAGAGCATCTCTTTGAGCGCAGTTCGGTCGTACGCGAGCATGAGTTGATGACGGAGGCCCTGCGGTATGGGCGCGGAAAGATTGATCGCCGTCAACTGCGCGGTGCTCTGGAGTTGGAACAGTCGCAGGGTACTCTTATCCGGGCCGGGAACAATCTGGCCACACGCGAAAGTCTGGAACGCGAAAAGCGCATGATTGCATCGGTGGATGGTGGCATCGGGCGCTATGAACGTCTGGGAGGGAAGCGCGAATTTAGCCCATCTGAACGGCTGCGAGAGGAACAATTGCGGGCCGTTCATCAGATACTGAACTCGCAGGACTTCGCAGTCAATCTACGCGGAGCCGCAGGGACCGGCAAGACCGCTACACTCACGGAAATCGCCCGTGGTTTACGCGGGGCTGGCAGGGAAGTATTGGCGGTTGCGCCAACGCGCGGCGCGGTTGAGGAGTTACAGAAGGTCGGCTTTCGCGATGCGATGACGATCTCTCGATTGCTGGATGACCCAAAGGCGCAGGCCGCGCTACATGGCAGAGTGCTGGTTGTGGATGAAGCGGGCATGGTCTCAGGCCGTCAGATGGAAGGCTTGCTTAAGCTGGCTGAGTACGAAGAGGCGCGGATTCTGTTTTCCGGGGACACGCGGCAACTTCAGAGCGTCGAGGCATCCGATGCCCTGCGGATTCTGGAGCAGGAATCGCAGATGAAGAGTGTGTCGCTCACGGCTGTACAGCGACAGACGCAAACTCAGTATCGAGATGCCGTTCAGACGCTACGGCATTCGCCGGAGCTGGGATTTGAAAAGCTGGAGCAACTTGGTGCCATTCGCGACGTTTCTTACCTGGAGCGTGCGCAGGCGGTGGCATCCGCCTATCGGGCGCTCACATCGAACTCAGGCCGCACGGTTCTTGTCGTTGCCGGAACGCATGACGAGATCGGCAAGATCACCGATGCCATCCGTGAGGATATGAAGCAGCGCGGCGAACTGGATCGCGGCCTTGTCGCCGAGCGTTATGTGCCGTTGCAATGGACCGAGGCGCAAAAGAAGGATCTGGTGAACTACAAGTCAGGACAAGTCCTGCTCTTCCATCGCTCTTCGCATGGAGTGGAAAAACATAAGGCGCTCACCGTTGAGCGGACAGACAAGTTGGGCATCGTCGCCAGAGACCAGCATGGCATGGAGCGCACGGTGAGTCCATCACAGGCACGTTCCTTTTCTGTGCATGAATGCCAGCAGATCGAGGTGGCTCCCGGCGACAAGTTGCTGCTGACGGGCAATCGCGGCGGTGCGGGCTTCCGAGCCACTAACGGCGAACTGGTAAAAGTGCATAATGTCGATGGCGGCCGCATTCACCTTGAAGATGGCCGGACGCTACCGGCCAATTATCACGAGTTCGATCACGGCTATGCGGTTACCGCGCATCGCAGCCAAGGAAAGACGGTAGATGCGGTGATTCTTTCCGCCGATGCGATGAAGCAGGAGTTGTTCTATGTCGGGGCCTCGCGTGGCCGCCAGGAAATTGTCGTGGTGACCAGTGACCGTGAGCAACTGCGGAATTTGCTCGGCATCTCCACAGCGCGGCCATCTGCAACTGAACTGGCAAGGGAACAGACACAGCTTCATCCCGCGCCAATGCTTGCCCCTGAGCAGTCGCCATTGCAGAGCATCGAACCGTCAGTGCTGCGGAAAAAGGATGGCCCTAGGCGCGATCTGGGAATGAGCCGGTGATTCCAAGCAATCATCTGACAATCCGCTGGCATAATACGGCTCTTCTTTGCAGCTTCTGTGTCAACCGCGTGATCGTCCCGTGCGAGAGACCGGATGTCTCAAGTTCCTTCAGGATGGACGCGGCATGATCTGGAAGCAACGCGGCCATTGCCCGGATACGCTCCGTGAGCAAACCCTCGTCCAAGTGCATTTCGACCGCTAACTTTTGCCAATTTCGAAGGCCGATGTATCTCAACCCGTACTCGCCTCCGATCTTCATGGCCAACTTTGCTTTTTGAAGATTGATTGTTTGGTACGGCAGAATGCTTGCCAGATCGTAGAAGGGCGCAAGTCGTACTGCACCACCGCCGCCCAGCAGCAGTGCGTAGTTCTTTGCATGAGCATCGGTACCGGCGATAAGCCAATTGAAGATGATCGCATCCACGAACGACCGCACATCTTCTTCTGAATTGCTCGACTGCTCCCGCAACAGTTCCGCAATCGTCCGCACCCCCGGTCCGCCATCGTTTTCGTACTTGCGCGTGGGATGAATGCCGAGCGCCTGGCACATATCCTCCTGATGGATGCGCGCCCACTGTCTTCCATCGCGTACCCGGTCATAACGCTCAATAACGATGGCGATCTCATCGCCGAAGTGCTGAACTGTGGAGTTTGGGACGATCAGCCCGGCGGCTCTGGCCAATTGCAGAGAGAAGTGCTCGTTTTCCGCGTGACCATCCCATTCACCCGTGGGCGGTTTGAGAATATGCGTTGTTGGAACGCGGCCAGAGGGAACACCCCACCGTTTGCGTTCGAAAAGAAGAGCCGTCTTGGGTTGCGCCCCAGCCAAGCTGAACTGACCCGTGTCTTGCGCACTGCGCCATGCTGAGTGATCCGCGCGCAAGGCGCGCAATCGTTCGGCAACGTCTTCCTCGGTTAGCCACTTGACTTCTTTGGTGACCGTCTCTGCTTGCAACGCCTCCAGACGTTCCGGGTGGACAAACTGGACAGCGCCCGCGCAGTCTTCACCCACATGAGCAATCAGCCGGAAGACATTCCTCGGCGAAACCTGGAAACGCTTGCCCCAATTCTCAAGAACCCGGTCATTGTCGGGCAGCAGCCCCCATAAAAAAGCCTCGATCCGCGCATGGCCGTGCTCTGCCGAAGCCAACGGCATGGAGAGCGATAGCGGGTAAGCAATGGGGTCAGCTCTCCATGCATCGTTGTAGACGAACGTAAGCCTGGCATTCTTATAGTGGACCGTGCCGACTTCGCGGCCAGCTAAAAGCGCAATGAGTCGATTCGTCATGGCCGTTTCTTCAGTGCATCCAAAACGCTGTTAATGTCCGGCGATTTTGCCTTGCCGATTGAGGGCGTTTCCAGCGAAGAATCCACCTTCAAGTCGAGGGATACGCCGAGGCTCTTCAGTGTGCGCAAGATGAGGCCGATCTCGGCACGAGGCTTTCCTTGTTCCGCCTCGACGAGCCATTTCCGGCTCGTTCCTGCCTTCTTAGCCAGGGCGATTTGGTCCATCCCGAGCTTGGTTCGGCGGTCCCGAATGAAGGCTCCCAAATCGGTAGCGGTTCGGATACGCATCCTGCACACCCCCTCTCGTATATCAGAATAGTAACCGAACGGTGACACTTTGTAAAGAGAGCGAACGGTGACATATTGATAGGAGATCGAACGGTGACACGACAGTATGGGCAGCGAATCGAGAAATAGACTCCCTTCTAGCGTTCACACATCGTTCAGCACCGGCCAGCGCACCTAAAGTCTCGGGTCCACTGGTTCACTCTCCAGAGCCAGAACTGCAAAGGCGCACTCATGTACCCGCCGCAAAGGGTCGCGCTCCACAAACCGCTGCAAGGCTTCGATTCCCAAGGCGAACTCGCGCAGGGCCAATGAGCGTTTTCTGCCCAATCCACGAGAGCGCAACCGCTCCAGATTCCGCGGAGCCGTATACTCCGGCCCATAGATGATCCGGAGATACTCCGTTCCACGGCATTTCACTGCCGGTTGAACTAGACCGCGCTTGTTTCTGGCAACGAACTGGAACGGCTTGACCACCATTCCTTCACCGCCCGCCGCCGTCAATTCCTGCCACCATGCGACGGCTGTGGCAACAGCTTCCAGCTCGTGCAAATTGACGACTTTGTGAGGCGTGGCGAGCAATAGTTCGGGGTCCGCATCGGCCAGTTTGCCAAGGATTTGCATATGCCATTGATGGTCCTTTTCGGTGTACACGGCCCCCTCGCCAGCGAGCAAATGAAAGGGCGCGAGCTTCAGATCCAGCAGCGAATTCACCGGCCAGCAATAGCGGCGATATGCATCGACATATGCTTCTGCCATGCCCATTCTCTGCTCGTACCAATCAACCAAGGGGGCCGCATCTGGCAGGCGTTTTGCGGTGAGCTTCAGGGCGGTGACGGCCTGAAGCAACCCCGCTTTTGCCGCAGCTCCAGCAGGTGCATACTGGTGACGCAACAGGTCTTGAGCCTTGGCCGACCAGGGCATCAACTCGCAGTCGAGGCACAGCCAGTCGGTGCTCAGTTCCTCCCAGAGACCAGCCTTGTCCGCCGCGACTCGGATGCGATCAAGGAACTGGCGTTCGATAGCGGGATCAGGGAAAAAACGCCGTCCTGTCCGGGTATAGCAGGTTCCCGCTTCATCCTCCGCAACTCCGAAGCGCCGAAGCGCAGCATCGCGGTCACGGCAGACGATGACAACTGCACGCGAACCCATGTGCTTCTGCTCGCAGACGACCTGGTCGACGCCAGCTTTGCGGAAATAGTCGAAGGCCTCGGCAGGATGTTCAAGCAGTCCCGGTTCACTGCTCGTCTCAGAGGGCGACATAGTCGGCGGAAGGTAAATCAGCCACTTCGGATTTACCGCAAAACGGCTCATCACTTCGAGCGCGGCAATTGCATTTTCCTCGCGTATGGTCAGGTTGCCATGCAGGCGCGTTGCAACAATCCGCTTGCCAATTACATCGTCGATGTCGAGCAAGTCATCCAACTGCTGCTGCTGAGTTAGAGGAGCAACTGACGGGTTCGCGGCCCCATCCTGCAGGAACGGTTTCGATGGTGCGTAATACTTCCGGATGGCAGGTATAGACACCAGTTCCTTATCCGGGTATCGGAGAGCGGTAAGCTTGCCGCCAAAGACACAGCCGGTATCGATGTCGATGGTCCGGTTCAACCATTCAGGCTCAGCAACGGGCGTGTGACCATAAACGACCATTGCCTTGCCACGGTATTCGGCGGCCCAGTTATAACGAACTGGCAGGCCATAATCGTCCGTCTCGCCGATCGTTTCACCGAAGAGCGCGAATGAGCGGACAGCCCCTGAACCCCGGCCTTGCATCTCCTCTTTCAACCCAGCGTGGGCGACTACCAAACGGCCCTCGTCGAAGACATAGTGGCTGACCAGATCGTCGATAAAGTCGGCTATCTGTCGCTTGAATTCGAGAGTTTCCGGCTCCAATTGTGCCAGCGAATCGGCGAGTCCGTGCGATATTTTGACATCTTTTCCGCGCAGCTTTCGCATGAGTTTCACATCATGATTGCCGGGCACACAGAACGCCGTTCCGGCCTTCACCATCCCCATTACAAGCCGCAAAACCTCCATGATTTTTGGACCGCGATCAACAAGATCACCGACAAAAACAGCTTTGCGCCCATCGGGTGGTGTCACGCGATAATCGGCTCCGTCCGGCTCAACCGCATAACCCAATAGCTGCAAGAGCGCAGTCATCTCATCGAAGCAGCCATGTACATCGCCAACAATGTCGAACGGGCCATGCTCGTGCTTCAAGTTGTTCCATAGCGGCTGGCGTTCCATCTCCAACCCTTCAAGTTCCGCTGGGTCGTTGAAGATGTGGACGTGCCGGAAGCCTTCGCGCTCCAACCCCCGCAGAGAGCGACGCAACTGCTGCGACTGATTGCGGATCACATGAGGGCCGAAGTCTCGGTTAGGCCGCATACGATTCCGCTCCTGGCAAAGCTTCTCCGGAAAGTTGAAGACCAGCGCCACTGGCAGAACGTGGAACTCGCGAGCAAGTTCAACTAAAGGCTTGCGCGAGTCCGGCTGCACATTGGTGGCGTCGATGGCCGTAAGCCGCCCCAAGGCCAGCCGCTTGCGAGCAATGAAGTGAAGAATCTCGAAGGCATCGCCGGTGACCGTCTGGTCATTCTCGCTGTCGGCAACCAGACCACGGCAGAAATCCGACGATAGAACCTCTGTCGGTTTGAAATGCGTCCGGCCAAACGTGGACTTCCCGCAACCGGAAGGTCCAATGAGCACGACGAGCGAGAGTTCGGGGATAGTGATCTTCATTTTGTGAATACCCCCATTTGCGTCGGCGATCCAACCTCGGCATCATCGTTGCCCACCGTACGAAATGTGACTGCGTAGCCAAATCGCTGTGCAATGTCTTCCGCCCAACTCCGGAACTGCGCTCGCGTCCACTCGAAGCGATGATCCTTGTGCCGGAACTGTCCTGCGGGAAGCGTCTCGAAGCGGACGTTATATTCCACATTCGGCGTGGTTATGATGACGGTGGTCGGCTTCGCGTGCTCGAAGACAACCCGCTCAAACGCTGCCAGGCGCGGCGGGTCGAGGTGCTCGATCACCTCGACGACTGTGGCAGCTTCAAAGCCCGCGAGACGCTTATCCTTATACATCAGCGATCCTTGAAAGAGGCGAATGCGCTCCTTCTGCTTCGGCGGCATGGTGTCCAGATGCAACCGCTCGCTGGCAACTTCCAGACTGCGACGGGAAACGTCCATGCCCGCGATCTCCTGAAACTGCTTGTGCTTGAGCAGTTCTCGCAGCAGCCGTCCCTCTCCACAGCCAAGATCAATCACGTGGCTGGCTCCAGAGGCGGTGACGGCTTGGGTTACCGCTTCAAGCCGCAACTGGTTCAGCAGGATCGGTTTCTCAATGGCCTCTTCCTGTTCCGCCTTCTTCTCCTGCTCGGCCTCAGGATTAGCTTCCTCGTCGCCGATCAGTCGGGCCAGCGCCTCCGTCGCCAAATGTTTCTGGTAACGCAGATAGCGTTTCACAATAAGCTCTCGTTCGGGATGTGCTTGCAGCCAGCCTTCTCCATGCCGGAGAAGCTTATCCACTTCATCCTGGCCGACCCAATAATGTTTCTCGGCATCGAGCACAGGGATCAGCACGTACAGATGCGTGAGCAATTTCTGTAGGCTGATCTCCTGCTCCAATTCGACGGTGTAGTAGTTGCTCTCGCCCCATTCAGGAAACTTTTCGTCGAGGGTATGGTGCTCTGCTCGAACGGTGTAACCGAGTGGCTCGAACAGGCGCTTCAGGATGTCTTCTCCGCCCCGGCAAGGCAACACGGTAATCCTCGCAACCAGCGGCAAAGGCTGGTCCACGAGTTCTGGACGCCCCTTGCTGCTGCCGCCGAGCGCGCTCGCGAGTACGCGAGCGATGGCGACACTCAGGAAAGACGAAGCGACATAAGGCCGGTCGTTGACGTACTGGTCAAGAGCGCCGCCCTCGCCTGATGGCCCGCGGCGCGTGCGCACCAGCGCGACTGGGTCCACATCGAGCAGCAGCGCCGCTGTGCAGCTTTCGTTCGTTGCCTCGGGATAGAAGACGTGGGCTTTTCCGAACGAAAGATCGAATGACTGTACTCGATCCGGGTTCTTATGAAGCAGATACCCCAAATCCCTAGCGGGCGGGCGCGTGTTGTTAATCGTTATCAACATAACCATCCATCACATGTCATGCGCTGGGGAAGAGAACTTGCCTCGCTCCAGCGAAACTGGTTGCGGAGAGGAGAGTCGAACTCCTGATCTCTCGATTATCGATCGAGTGCTTTGAACCAGCTAAGCTACTCCGCAATGGAGCCGAAAAGCGGAATCGAACCGCTGACCTCCTGCGTACCGAGCAGGCGCTCTTCCAACTGAGCTATTTCGGCGTTGACTCTGGTGCGGACGGCAGGACTCGAACCTGCGATGAACTGGGTGTAGGCCAGCCGATTTAGCCGCTAATCTACGTCCGCAAACCTGGTGCGCATGGGCAGACTTGAACTGCCATCTCAAGCTTCGGAGGCTTGTGCTCTATCCGTTGAACTACACGCGCAAAATCTTGTGGTCAACCCGCCCGGATTTGAACCGGGAACTATGCTTTAGGAGAGCATCGTGATCTCCAGTTTCACCACGGGTTGATGGAGAGCCTACCCGGAATCCAACCGGGATTCGCGTTTTAGAAGAACGCCGTCTTATGCGTTAGACGATAGGCTCATGGTCAGGGTTCCCATCGACAGGTCTTCGTCGATGGGATGACATGGTGGGTCCGGTGAGATTTGAACTCACGTCTCTTCGCTTAAAAGGCGAGTGCAGATAGCCGCTATGCGACGAACCCAGAATGGTGAGCGCGGCTGGATTTGAACCAGCGTCAGCCTGCTTAAGAGGCAGGTATAATCGGCCGCTATACGACGCGCTCATGGTGTACGTGGCCCCGAATCGAATCTTGCTTCGAACCCGCCCTCTGTCGCTTATAAGGAGACGGCTACATGCCAGCTAGCAGCTACACGTACCTGGTGCCAGCGGCTGAACTCGAATCAGCTACAACAGGGTTATGAGACCTGCGACTATCCACTTCGTCTTCGCTGGCAAAGCTTGGCGCGGGCGGAGGGATTTGAACCCCCAAGTTCGGCTTTGGAGACCGGCAGTTTGACGTTGAGCTTACGCCCGCATTTTCAAAGAGCAATAAAAAACCCGGCGCTGGGCCGGGTCCGGTGCAAATACAAATACACTCAGACCCTCATGACACGACTCCCCAAATGACCCGCTTGGTCATTCTGGTTATCACGTGTTTGAAGGTCTGCTGCATAGGTCTCATTTCCATTTACAGAGTACATCAGTTCGCGGCGAGTTGCAAGATGGGGCGCCTGGCAGGACTCGAACCTGCATAGAGGCTATCGACCTCAGCCCGCGTTCGTAGCGCGGCGGCTAATCCAGTTCACACCACAGGTGCACAAACTTGGTCTGCGCGGAGAGATTTGAACTCCCGTCGTCTCGCTCCCAGGGCGAGTGCCTCAAGCCAGGCTAGGCTACGCGCAGACAACTTGGTGGCTTCGGCGGATTTCGAGACCGCGACGCTCACGCCTTCAACGTGACGCTCTACCATCTGAGCTACGAAGCCAAACTTGGTGGACCTGGAGAATGTCGAAATCTCGACCTCCGCATTGCAGGTGCGGCGCTCTGCCAACTGAGCTACAGGCCCACTTTGAAATTGGAGGGAACGGAGGAAGTCGAATCCTCTAAAACGTGATCCACAATCACGCGCCGCACCGTTTGGCTTTATTCCCCATGTTGGAGCCCGTAGAGGTACTCGAAACCCCAGACCTGCGATTTACAAAACCGCCGCTCTGCCGCTTGAGCTATACCGGCCCATCTTCATCCACGAACGGCAAATCGCCGGTCGCCTTCGGAGTCAGCGTACAAGTACCGGCTCCACTCATTCACTTCCAGACCCATCGACCGCAGAATGAATCTGCTGGTGTGAACGCTCGCAGGCAGCGGACGTCGCAACAGCGGCATTCCAGCCTCTTCCGGCGTTCTATCCACCTTGCGGTGGTTATCCTTTCGGCAGCAAGCGACCAGATTCTCCCAGGAATTCTTTCCGCCCTGCGCTCTGGGAATGACATGATCGAGCGTTAAGTCGCTCCCATGAAACTTCAGCCCGCAGTATTGACAGCGGTACGAATCCCTCATAAGAATGTTGCGCCGCGTGGTAACCTGCAACCGAACGGGGACATGCCTGTACACCAGCAGCCGAATAACGCTCGGCAAATAGATGCCGGGGTAGACCAGTTTCTTGGTAGCCAGCTCTACCGTAGCTTTCCCGGTTGTGACAAGCTTGAGCGCGCGCATGGCCGGAATAATGCGCAGTGCCTCATACGACGCATTGAGTTGGAGCACCGGCTTACGCATCACGCTCATTGCAATTCTCCTTATGCCGCTTCACTTTCTTGTGGAGCCCCATTGACGCCTTGAACGCCAGTCTTGTGATTACGATTCACAGGCTCTTCCTGTTGAGCTAATGGGGCCTTACGCTTTGCAACTACCGCCGCATGAATTACTTTGAAGTCGGCGGAGACAAGAATCATTTTGTGTTCAGTCATCGTCGTCTTCCTTTCAATGTGGAGCCGGCATCGGGACTTGAACCCGAGTCTCCGGCTCGGCAAGCCAGCACTCTACCGCTGAGCTATGCCCGCTCTATTTGGCTCGGTCGCTCCGATTCGAACGGAGATACAGTGCTTCAAAGACACTGGGCCTGCCATTAGCCGACGACCGATCAATGCTGGCTTCCCGCGACGGACTCGAACCGCCATAGCGACCTTCAGAGAGTCGCGTCCTGCCATTGAACGAACGGGGACTTATTCAAATGTTGGCTCCGAGAGTCGGATTCGAACTGACATCTCGCTGCTTAACAGGCAGCCGCTCGACCCTTGAGCTATCTCGGAGTAATGCAAACTTACACAAGTCCGCGCACCGCTGACCTATCTCGGATCAGCGCCATAAAACTAAAGACCCTCTGGCCAATCGGCTCAGAGGGTAGATGGAATCCAGATTCAGAATCCCCTGAGCTATCACATAGGAACACCATGCCGCGGTTGTGCCGTCGCTGGTGTAAATCCGTGATTGACTCGGTTCATCATTGCAAATCTAACTTACCCCGAATCGAGACAGAAAGTCAAGTACTGGACAGTGCCCAGTTCTCTGCTGGAATCAGGATCGCTTGTTGGCCAGGCGGAGGTTGGATAGTTCGGTGGCCATCTCGATCCAGCGGTCCATGAGCGTCTTCATGACCTCGTAGTTCTTCAGTTCCCGGCGGACGGTGTTGAGGTCTTCCTTGCGCACGAACTTCGAGCTGCTCTTTCCCTTGCGCGTAAAACTTATCTGATAATAGGGGCCGTGCTTCTCAGGCGGCGTGGCCTTGCACCGGCATCCGGGGGTGCCGCAGACGTTGTACTGGGTCGAGAGACTGCCTGGACGCAGGTCGCCGAGCGCGGCCAGTTGCCCCTTCACCCTCTCGATTTGCCGGAGCAAGAGCTTTTCCCTGGAGATTGTCATTGATTAAAAGCATAACGCCAAGGATGCCGATTTGCGAGTCGTGTGACCGATAGCACTGTACGGCTATCGGCTATCGTGCTTGCATCGATATTATGCCCCTCTGGATCGCCTGGTTCGATGCCGTGCGCGCTCTGCGTCCGGCCTGCAGAAGATTCCTTACCTTCCTCTGGACGATTCTGGTCCTGGTCGGCCTCTGCTGCCGCCCGGAGCGGGCCGGCGTCACCAGCCTGGTTCGCCTCTTCGGCTTCGGCAACCGAGGCTATCGGCGCTTCCTGCACCTGTTTCATAGCCGCGCCCTGGATCTTGACGCGCTCACCGCCTGCTGGGCGCGGCTGTGTTTGCGACTCTTCCAGCCCGTCGCCGTGGGTGAGCGGCTCGTCTGCCTGGCCGATGGCATCAAGGCTCCCAAAGAAGGCCGCAAGATGCCCGCCGTCAAACTGCTCCATCAGCAGTCGGCAAGTAACTCAAAGCCGGACTACATCATGGGCCATAGCTTTCAGGCCGTCAGTTTACTGGTCCAGGGGCCTGGCCACGTCGCCGCCGTGCCGCTGGTCTCGCGCATTCACGAGGGGTTGATCTGGTCCAACCGGGACACGCGCACCCTGCTCGATAAGTTGGCCTTGCTGCTGTTTTCTCTGGCTGGCATCGTCGATCGCAAACTGCTGCTGGTCGCCGATGCCTACTACGCCTCGGGAAAGATGATCACGAAGTTACTCGGCCAGGGACATCAACTCGTCACCCGCGCCAAGTCGAACGCAGTGGCCTACTGGCCTGCGCAGGTGCCCGCGCGCCGTCGCCGCGGACGGCCAAGGCTCTACGGCGAAAAAGTGAAGCTCAAGGATCTGGCCCGCGACGAGAGCCGGTTTATCTGCGCTCCAAGCCCCGTCTACGGCGAGCAGAATGTTACGCTGCGCTATCGCGCCATCGATCTCCTGTGGCGGCCGGCGGGACGGCTGGTGCGCTTCGTCATAGTTTGTCATCCGATGCGCGGCACGATCTTCCTGCTGGCCACCGATCTGACTCTGGAGCCGCTTGAGATCGTCCTGCTCTATGGCTACCGCTTCAAAATCGAGCTAGGCTTCCGGCAAGCCGTGCATGTAGTAGGAAGTTACGCATACCACTTTTGGATGGCCGACATGAAACCGCGCCGCCGCGGACAGGGCGACCAGTATCTGCACCGAGAAAGCCAAACTTACCGCGACGCCGTCTGCCGCAAGATGAATGCATTTCACTTGCATGTGCAGTTGGGCTGCGTCGCGCAGGGGCTACTTCAGCACCTGGCATTGAATCACATGGCCGAGGTCTGGCGCCTTTTCCGCAGTTGGTTGCGCACCATGAATCCCGCGATGCCACCCTCGGAACTGGTCGTGGCCTGCGCGCTGCGCGCGACACTGCCGGAATTTCTCCAGGCTGCGGCGCTCCCGCACAAACTGAGAATTATTCTCCGCCGCTACACGGAGCACAACAACGCCTCGCAATCCAACAACTGCGCCGCGGAGATCGCCGCATGAAACAGAGGGAACTTAGCACTGACCAGTCAAGTAGTAGCCCGATAATAATTTACCTCCAGTTGCCGCATCGAGAATCCGTCCTCTCAACTGCCAAAAGGACTATCCGTGAAATTGACGCCGGTGACGGGAATCGAACCCGCGATTCAATGCCTTGAAAGAGCATCCGCCAAACCAGCCTAGCGTACACCGGCGAAAATGGCGGCTGCGGCGAGATTCAAACTCGCACCGTACTCCTCGACAGGGAGGCGTCCTATCATTAGACGACGTAGCCGTTCTCTGGGCACGATGCGAACGTTAAACCCCTCGCCGCATGACGATCACGTGATCGACCGCTTCTCCACCCCAGATGCAACAAACACAAAGCAAGTCTGGTGCATGTGAGAGGATTTGAACCTCCAAAACCCCGAAGGGTCGCGGTTTTACGGACCGCCGCAGCTAACCGTATCTGCCTCACATGCACATCATGGCGGAGAGAGCGTGGATTTGAACCCGCGGCGCCCGAAGGCGCTCTCGCTTTCAGGGCGAGTGCCATAAACCTGACTCGGCCATCTCTCCAAACTGGCGGAAGCGGAGCGAGTCGAACGCTCACATCCCGAAGGACGGCCCGCTTCGAACGGGGTGGGCTCACCAAATGCCCAGCGCTTCCAAAACAAACTGGCGGTGATGGGAGGATTCGAACCTCCGGACCCGGCAATTCACCGGGCCTCTGACTTTCCGGGTCAGTTGTATAAGCCGCTCACACACATCACCGCAAAACAAAATGGCGGAGAGTATTCGATTCGAACGAATGACACCTATTAAAGTGTTCCGCGTTAGCAGTGCGGCGCCTTAGACCACTCGGCCAACTCTCCGTTTTCAACCGCTCTGGTGCCGGCCGGGGGCATCGAACCCCCACGTCGCGAGACACTGCGTTTTGAATGCAGCGCGTCTTCCATTCCGCCAGGCCGGCACATCTTTGGTAGGAGCGAGGGGAGTCGAACCCCCAAGCCCGAAGGCGCTTGATTCTAAGTCAAGTGCGGCTTCCAGTTTCGCCACGCTCCTACGATCTTGGTGCGGATGAAGGGATTTGAACCCTTACGCCAATTACGGCACATGATCCTGAACCATTCGTGTCTTCCGTTCCACCACATCCGCGTGGTACCCGAAGAGGGATTCGAACCCTCACGCCCTAATGAGCACAGCGACCTCGACGCTGCGTGCCTCCCATTCCACCATCCGGGTATAACTCTTGAAGGCATAACTCACCTATGACGACTTTCCATGTCGCCGCGTCGAGCTTATTAATATAAGCTCGTGGTGCGGGATGCAGGACTCGAACCTGCACGTCCGTAGACACTCGATCTTAAGTCGAGCGCGGCTTCCGTTTCGCCAATCCCGCACAAACTAAAAGCCCCCCGATTTCTCGGAGGGCTTCGGTAACTGACCAATTCAATGCCGTCAGCGCACGAAGCCTCCCGATTCCAGCAGATAGCTGGACGATGAGAGGAGATCCGAGTTGACTAAGGTGACGCGCATTGATTTCAATCCTTCATTAAGTAGATACCATGTCTTTATTGAAAATGCAAGCTCTAACTGACAACATTGTCGTTGTTGGCTTTGCAGATAGGCGAGCGGGGATGGATCGCATTGCTATCGGTTGCATCCTCGGATGAAGCCAACGTCATTGTCCCTATCGACAAAATTCTCCCTGATCTTGCAAAGGTGTCATGTTGCCATCCGGCAACTTGATTTCGATTTCATAAAATCAAGATGTCCCTGCGCCAATGGTTCCTCAAAGAGCCTTCAGTTCCCTCCAGCGACCTTCTGCAACTCCGGTTTCCAACAATGCCTCGGCGATTGTCCATCAGGCGCAAATGGCCACTCTGCGCAACATAGACACGCCCGACAATCCAATGCATCGTGGAGAGTAGGAGCGTACGAACGATGTTCGATTCTCGCCATCTTCTTGAACCTCTACTCGAAGCCGAACAGGCTGCGGCCCTCGTGAAGGTGCATCCCAAAGCTTTACCGCGCTACGCGCGCACCGGCCTCGTTGCCAGTCTGCGCGTCGGCAAGCATGTGGCACTTTCGGGTTTCCGATCTCGGCCATGGTTTACTTCTCGCGGTAAACTCGGAACAGCTATCCGTGCCGTCTCACCACCTTTGAAATGGAGAGGAAATGAGACGCTCACGATTTCAACAAGGCAGCCTCCAGCTTGTGGAGCGCAAAGGGGGCCGGAAGGCATGGGAGTACCGTTGGTACGAAGTCCAGCCCGATGGCAGCCGCAGACGCCGAAACTTGGTGCTGGGGACTCTGGAACAATACCCGAACGAGACGGCGGCGCAAAAGGCCGTCGCTGTACTTCGGGTTGACATTAACGCTGAAAGTCCTCGCATGAACCTGGCTCCGATCAGCATTCAGATGCTCATCGACCACTACCGGGAAAAGGAACTCGGCGAAGACTCAGGCAAAACCTACGCGACACGCAGGACGTACGAAGGCTATTTCCGCAAATGGATTTTGCCTCGTTGGGGTACGTACCGCGTGAAGGACGTTCGATCCGTCGCTGTAGAGGAATGGTTGCGATCCTTGAAGCTGTCGAACGGCAGCAAGGCAAAGATGCGGAACATTATGCACGCTGTCTTCAATCACGCTGTTCGTTGGGAGTGGCACGACCGGAATCCGATCTACGCATGTGCGCCAGAGCGCGAAGCGGTCAGAAGATTCCGAAGTGTTGATGCTTCTCAGGTGGAGGAGATTGTCGCGTGCTTCGCTTGTTGCGGAGAGCCAGCGCGTACCGCAGTCTTGCTCGATGTGCTCACAGGCCTGCGCGTGGGAGAACTGTTGGCGTTGAAGTGGAATGACATCGATTTTCAAAAGTCGCAAATCTCTGTCACCCGCTCCATCGTCATGCAGCGCATCGGCGATTGCAAGACGGAGGCAAGCCGTAAGCCGGTGCCGATGGATCTCCGGCTGGCATCTGCTCTCTACAACTGGCGGATGATGAGTCCGTATCCGCGGCCCGAGGATTGGATTCTCGCAAGCCCGCATTCCAACGGATCAATTGCCCTACTGGCCCGGCGCATTCTACCGAGCTCACATTTTACCGGCAGCCAAAACTCTCGGCATCGAGGGCATTGGCTGGCACACCTTCCGGCGCACCTACGCGACACTCCTCAAGGCCAACGGTGAGGACATCAAGACGGTGCAGGAACTCCTCCGCCATGCCAACAGTCTTGTGACGATGAACCTGTACGCACAGGCAGTCACGCAGAACAAACGTGACGCTCAAAGTCGCATTGTGACCATGGTTCTTGACGACAACCGTCTGCGCATAGCGCAGCCCAGCGAGAGCACTTTTGCTTATCGGACCATAACGGACCTACAAAAATCTGGAGGGGATTTGCAACTCGCTGATTCTATTGGCGTCCCCGACGGGATTTGAACCCGTGTTATCGCCGTGAAAGGGCGGTGTCCTAGGCCGGGCTAGACGACGGGGACGTTAAGGAGAGCAGAGAGCGGCGGGAAGAGCGGCCTCAAGCGCCTTTCAAGATGCGTCCATTCAAAGGCTATCAACTCGCGGAATGGGTGTCAAAAAGAACTCTCTTCCAATACAAGATGAGCCTGAAGGAAG
This sequence comes from uncultured Acidobacteriaceae bacterium, assembly GCA_963799145.1. Lineage (GTDB taxonomy): Bacteria > Acidobacteriota > Terriglobia > Terriglobales > Acidobacteriaceae > Telmatobacter. The sequence goes on from CAWCWQ010000025.1 coordinate 20,723, forward strand.
ACTTTGATTCCAATACAAGATGAGCCTGAAGGGTCGGTCATGCTGGGTAGTGAACATCCGCATGGTTCGAGCAGAAGAGTTGAGTTTGGAAGCGATTGGCCGTTTTGTTGCGGCCAGCGAGGAGGTTCGGTTTGAGGCTGAAGACCGCCGGCAGCTCTATGGCTGGGTGGAGCAGGTGTTGGTTGGACAGCAATACGCCCAACTAGCCAAGGCGGCACGGGGCCTGGTGCGGCGCTACATTGAGAAGATGACTGGGCTGAGCCGGGCGCAGGTAACGCGGCTGATCGCGTGCTACACGGCCAGCGGGCGGGTGCAGGTGACGGTCTATCGGCGGCGGCGCTTCGCGCAACTGTACACGCGGGCCGACATCGAGTTGCTGGCCTCGGTCGACGAAGCGCACGAGATGCTGAGCGGCCCGGCAACACGGCGCATTCTGGAGCGCGAGTTCCAGGTCTACAAGCGGCCGGAGTACGCACGCCTGGCTACGATTTCCGTTGCTCACTTGTACAACCTGCGCCACCACCAGCGCTACCGCGAGCGGCTTCTGAACTACACCAGGACGCGGCCCACGGCGGTGTCGATCGGCGAGCGGCGCAAGCCGCAGCCCGAAGGCCAGCCTGGATTTCTGCGCCTGGACACGGTGCATCAGGGCGATCAGCCGAACGGTGGGGAGAAGGGCGTCTATCACATCAACGCCGTCGATGAGGTCACGCAATGGCAGGTGGCCGGCGCAACGCCGCGCATCTCGGAGGCCTATCTGGAGCCGGTTTTGGAGCACATGCTGCGTCAGTTTCCTTTTCGCATTTTGGGCTTCCACTCCGACAACGGCAGCGAGTTCATCAACAAAACCGTCGCCCAACTGCTTGAAAAACTGCGCGTCGAACAGACCAAGAGCCGGCCTCGGCAGAGCGGCGATAACGGCCTGGTGGAGACCAAGAACGGCGCGGTCATTCGCAAACACATCGGCTATGGATACATCAATGCCAGCCACGCAGACCGCATCAACGACTTCTACCAGGAGTACTTGAATCCGTATCTGAACTATCATCGCCCCTGTGCTCAGGCAGACGTGAAGATCGACGAGAAAGGGCGCAAGCGTGTAAGTTACAAGCGCTATCAGACCCCGCTGGAGACCCTGTCGCTGTTGGACAAACCAGGACAATACCTGCGCGAAGGACTGAGTATGAACGCGTTGAAAAGGGTCGCCGCGGCCCTCAGCGATACCGATGCTGCGCGAAGGATGCAGCAAGCAAAAGCCAAACTCTTTGAACGGTTGCGGCTGACCGCATAGGACCAATAGCTAACGAAAAGGGCGGAGGAAATGGCGGTCTATGGAAAGCTCGGAAAACGATAGTGCGTTGTTTTCCGACCTTCCCACAGACCTTGGAAATCGCTCCGAAAGTTGCGGTGGAAAATGAAGATCATGCGGAGCGATTTCCACATTCCCTCCGCCCCGGAACCAACTGCGAAACTGAATTGAATTCAAAACCCGAAAGGACAAAACCCGCTTCGCCTACCCTTCGCTCCCTTCAGGCTCATCTTTCGATTGGAAAAGACTAAGTGACTGCTAAGCCCTTCGAGGACAACGCGATCACGATCGAAATCGAGTGCGAGGAGTTGGCGGTCAGGGCGTCTTTGGCCTGGAACAAAGCCGCTTCCGTTCGAAAAAGGCCAGGGCCGCCACACCCATGACAAACAGGTAATCGGCCACCGACGTGTGACCATGTTTCCCTTCGTCGAACGTGTCGGTCAACCAGTGCGGCAGGTAGGGCAAGGCGAAAGCAACGATCCGCAAACTGAGGAGCAAAATCAGCAGGAACCAGCCATGGATTTGCAACACGCGGGAGAACGGGCCCACGATCTCGGCGGAGCCTGTTGAATCACCTGGGACATGACCCTTTCCATGCTGGTTGCGCCGGTCGAAGCCAACAAACTTGTCGATCTTGCCACTCAGGAAGACAAATACCGTGTAACCAACCGCAATAGCCAGGTACACCCACCAGGAAAAATACTGCAAAATCTCGTGAGGATCGACACCTCGATCCATACCGACCCACGCCAATTGCAGAAAACCGAGAGACACTGCACTCATAGTGATTCCATTTGCTGACTCAGTATAAGCGTCGCTCGCCTTGCAGCGCCGATGAAGGTCCGCCACCACCGGCCCCCTATCGACAAACGCGGTATTAGCGATAAACCTCATGATCGTGTCGAGGCTCCAACAGGATCGCCCCCTGGAGTTCTCGCAGGCGGTTAAGTAATGCGATCGGACCTTCGGTGAGCGGAGCGGGCTTCGCTTTGCTCTCGATGGGCATTGCCAGCATCGCCTCCTGAAGCTTCTTATCCAGGCTCTGCCACGGCCCCAAACCAAGACGGTCAATCGCCGCAGACAGTTCAATTGCTGGATTCTGTACCAAGGCTTCGAAAGAGAAGACGGTCTGGTTGCGAAAAGAACCTTGCGCATAACTGTCTTCCAGAATTTTGCTGTAAGCCAATAGAGCGGCTTCCAGGAAATCCTCCAGTTCACGATCGCGGGGCAACCAAAGGGCGTAACGAGCGATCATAGCCCGCCACATTTTCAAGTTGGAGCGCCAGAGTTCCATCGGTTCTCGCATTATCCACGCAAAGCGAGCTTTGGGGAAGTGAGCTGCCAGGGCCGCAGAACGGAATAGATGATTCGGGCTTTTCACCACCAAGCATTTCCGCGCAGGCTCTCTGCACCAGGCCAGAAATGCCTCGAGCTTTTTCAACCACGATGGGTCAGCTTCGGCCCAAAAAATCGGATCGAGAAGGGACTTCAACTCCGGCAAGCGCCGAGGGTCGAGAAATCCACGGTAGACGCTTGGCACACCCATGGCCATCAGGGCGAATTCGTCCTCTTGAGGAGAGTCTGCCCTGATCATCACCTGATCCATCGGGCGTTGCATCGTTTCGGTGCCTGTTGGGCGCCCTCCCGGGCGTCAACATTGCGGAAGGGTCCATACATTGCCATGTCTGCGGCGCGGCGCAATCGGGCAATTCAGACAGCAACTCATGAAAGAGCGTGGTCCCGGCGCGCCAGAAGCCCTGAATGAAGATAAGGCCTTCGCCCTCAGGAAAAGCAGAGGCCTCGGCAGCGGGACCAGTTTTCTCCAGCAGTTTATAGCTGCGCTCCAGCCAGAAGGCGCGCCAGCGATAGAGCCAGATCACTGAGCGGGGAGCTTGGTCGGGTCGGCCGCCCCGGCACAACCAACGGGTGAGCTCCTCCCCCGCCGCCAGAAGAGGACGACCGCTCATCGCTGGTATTCCTTTATATTCACCTTGTGCCGGGCAAGTTCCTGCAGGATGTGCTGGCGCATCGATTCGGCCCGTTCGGGCTCACGCTCAACCAGATTCGTACTTTCATTTGGATCCTTCGCTATATCGTAAAGCTCCCTTTGCGGCCACGGATACTTCCACCGTCCTAGGTGGAGTAACGTACTTCCAATCCCCTTCCCGAAGAGCGACGGACAAAGTATGCGTTCCAATTTCTTGAAATCGCGGTTTATGGAAAAAATCGGAACATTATTCGGCTTGGACGGGTATGCTTGCCCCTCCATGCCGGCGGGAACCGGCAGACCTGCATAAGACAGAATCGTGGGCGCCAGATCCGACTGCTCAAAAAGAAGCGATTCTCGCTTGCCGCCGCGCTGGAAGGCGGCTTAATCAGACAGGGCACCCGGATAAGCTCCTCCGTGAGAAGGGGCCCGCCATGGCCGCCATATCGTGGATTAAAGTCTCCCCGTGGTCGGCGGACACCACCACAAGGCTGCGGTCAAGAGCCCTCGAGTCTTCAAAACGTCCAGAAACTCCCCAATTACATCGTCCCCCATTAGGACCCCTTCGTCATAGCGGCCAGTCAGAATCGCCGACGCTTCCGAGCTTACGTGTGAGAAGAAGAAAATGGGTGCGCTTGTCGAGGGTGTTCGGGCCATGGGAGAGGGTTCGAAAGTGCCCAGGTAGGGAGGTGGTGTCGCGTAAGGAGAGTGGGGTGACATGATGTGCAGCCAAAAAAAAAGTGGACGGTCCGAGGGCGCATCGTGCAATAGAATTACTGATTTGTGCACATATTCTTGGTCTTTTCTTTAGGAGATTCGATGGAAATTTGTCCAGAATCTCACTGGGCCCAAAAGGCTTGCCGGAAAGACCGAAGGCAGCATCCCCCCCAGCATCCGAAAAATATAAGATATGGAAATAGAGCGTTGCCCTACGAGCTGGAACGGTTTCCACACCCTGCCACTCAAGGTCGGCAAAATCGTTGGAATCACAATGCGAATATCGTATCCCCGTCGGCCAGGCGACCGATCAGATTTTGAGCATCTGTGACCATCGCAAGGTGGCTTCCCCAAATCTCCATCGGTGGGTGAATGGCCCGGCTCCGTTCAGGATGCTGGCAATACCCGGACGCGTCCAATTTGCGTTCGCGTAGAAGTTTTCAAAAAAGATGGAGTCCGAAGAAAAGTCATCGAGACGGCGGAGAGGTGGGAAGACTGTAGCCGTAAGTGTGGAGATGCCCGGCAGAAAGCGTGTCCACAGAAATGAAAATGATGTCCGGGTGGCTGTTTCCGTTAGCAGGGCTCGTCAAGAACGCTGCCTGGTTTTATGGATTCGTGCCCGGACATCCCCACATGCCCCATTTCTGCAAGAACAGGACCAGCGATAGCGGCATGACCGCCAATGTTATATACTTGGGTATCAGTATCCACCGCATCAACGTAAATTTTCTTAGGGTGAGCCAGAGGGAGCCAAGAATGAGGATAGATAAGGGATCACAGCCCTGGGCCATCCTGGTATAGCTGCCACGTGAGGGGAGTAAATTTCGCCTAATCTCTCCGTACAGTAGATAAAAGCTAGAAGTGTCACAAAAGCTCATTGACTTCTCCGCGGCATGCTTGAAGGAAAGCTTGAATAGAAG
>CAWCWQ010000026.1:0-5674 GCA_963799145.1 uncultured Acidobacteriaceae bacterium
TCAGTGCTAAGTTCCCTCTGTTTCATGCGGCGATCTCCGCGGCGCAGTTGTTGGATTGCGAGGCGTTGTTGTGCTCCGTGTAGCGGCGGAGAATAATTCTCAGTTTGTGCGGGAGCGCCGCAGCCTGGAGAAATTCCGGCAGTGTCGCGCGCAGCGCGCAGGCCACGACCAGTTCCGAGGGTGGCATCGCGGGATTCATGGTGCGCAACCAACTGCGGAAAAGGCGCCAGACCTCGGCCATGTGATTCAATGCCAGGTGCTGAAGTAGCCCCTGCGCGACGCAGCCCAACTGCACATGCAAGTGAAATGCATTCATCTTGCGGCAGACGGCGTCGCGGTAAGTTTGGCTTTCTCGGTGCAGATACTGGTCGCCCTGTCCGCGGCGGCGCGGTTTCATGTCGGCCATCCAAAAGTGGTATGCGTAACTTCCTACTACATGCACGGCTTGCCGGAAGCCTAGCTCGATTTTGAAGCGGTAGCCATAGAGCAGGACGATCTCAAGCGGCTCCAGAGTCAGATCGGTGGCCAGCAGGAAGATCGTGCCGCGCATCGGATGACAAACTATGACGAAGCGCACCAGCCGTCCCGCCAGGCCGCCACAGGAGATCGATGGCGCGATAGCGCAGCGTAACATTCTGCTCGCCGTAGACGGGGCTTGGAGCGCAGATAAACCGGCTCTCGTCGCGGGCCAGATCCTTGAGCTTCACTTTTTCGCCGTAGAGCCTTGGCCGTCCGCGGCGACGGCGCGCGGGCACCTGCGCAGGCCAGTAGGCCACTGCGTTCGACTTGGCGCGGGTGACGAGTTGATGTCCCTGGCCGAGTAACTTCGTGATCATCTTTCCCGAGGCGTAGTAGGCATCGGCGACCAGCAGCAGTTTGCGATCGACGATGCCAGCCAGAGAAAACAGCAGCAAGGCCAACTTATCGAGCAGGGTGCGCGTGTCCCGGTTGGACCAGATCAACCCCTCGTGAATGCGCGAGACCAGCGGCACGGCGGCGACGTGGCCGGCCGCCCCTGGACCAGTAAACTGACGGCCTGAAAGCTATGGCCCATGATGTAGTCCGGCTTCGAGTTACTTGCCGACTGCTGATGGAGCAGCTTGACGGCGGGCATCTTGCGGCCTTCTTTGGGAGCCTTGATGCCATCGGCCAGGCAGACGAGCCGCTCTCCCACGGCGACGGGCTGGAAGAGTCGCAAACACAGCCGCGCCCAGCAGGCGGTGAGCGCGTCAAGATCCAGGGCGCGGCTATGAAACAGGTGCAGGAAGCGCCGATAGCCTCGGTTGCCGAAGCCGAAGAGGCGAACCAGGCTGGTGACGCCGGCCCGCTCCGGGCGGCAGCAGAGGCCGACCAGGACCAGAATCGTCCAGAGGAAGGTAAGGAATCTTCTGCAGGCCGGACGCAGAGCGCGCACGGCATCGAACCAGGCGATCCAGAGGGGCATAATATCGATGCAAGCACGATAGCCGATAGCCGTACAGTGCTAGCGGTCACACGACTCGCAAATCGGCATCCTTGGCGTTATGCTTTTAATCAATGACAATCTCCAGGGAAAAGCTCTTGCTCCGGCAAATCGAGAGGGTGAAGGGGCAACTGGCCGCGCTCGGCGACCTGCGTCCAGGCAGTCTCTCGACCCAGTACAACGTCTGCGGCACCCCCGGATGCCGGTGCAAGGCCACGCCGCCTGAGAAGCACGGCCCCTATTATCAGATAAGTTTTACGCGCAAGGGAAAGAGCAGCTCGAAGTTCGTGCGCAAGGAAGACCTCAACACCGTCCGCCGGGAACTGAAGAACTACGAGGTCATGAAGACGCTCATGGACCGCTGGATCGAGATGGCCACCGAACTATCCAACCTCCGCCTGGCCAACAAGCGATCCTGATTCCAGCAGAGAACTGGGCACTGTCCAGTAAAGTCATGAAAGTTCTTTTAATCACCAGCTCGAAACGACAATACGAAGAATGGGCCGCGGTGGTCCGCGATGTCTTCGCAAATAAGGTCAATATCCGCTATCTCGACAAGAAGGAGGTGGTTTCTTTGAAAGATATATTGGACGTACTCGAGCGACGATATGAGATGATCATGTTTCCTCTGACACTGCCGTGTTTCAATTCCCTTCGTCTCGCGGAGGTAGTATATCGTCTTCAACTTCGAACAAGGTTAGTATTGTGCAGTAGTACTGACGGGCCTCCGGGTCCGCTAGAGGATCTATTTGATTCCTATATTCCTGCGAGTCAACTCTCCGTCGCGTCTCTCCGCCGTGCCTTTTCGTCCAAGATCTCAAGGGGTATGAGCGATCGCCCCTTAGACAAGATAGAGAAGATCCTCAATGCCGGTTATCTCGTTCAATGGGCTAACGCATACGACAGGTATTTAGACTTCACAGACGTGCTTCACAATAGGGCCCTCCGCAACCGCGCATCCGCCCTTGCGGATAGAGAAAACGCAATAGCAAAAAAGGTGTGCATTAAGACCGCGTGGCCGAATGGATCCTTCTACCTCTTCGCCGCGGTTGTGATCGTGGTGCTCCTGGCGTCGGTCAGCGCGCTAATCCCTTGGTATTCGGCGCCGCTTGTTTTCACAGCGGGAATCCTGATTATCGTCGTAATTGGGGCATTTCAACTAAGAAACGACGGTGCTTTCACCGAACGTGGCTTCTAAAGCTCCTGATTGAATCACTAAAGCGTATACCATTACTTAACCGTCAAAGAAAGAGCGATAGAGATCAATGAGGCCAAGAAATGCATGCCGGGGGCATTCTAGGGGTGCCTTCGGTCCGGCATTCACCTAAGGGATACCCCAATTAAGATAGCTAGCATCATCGTATATTCCCAAACCACCGCCCTTTGGGAGGTTGTCGTGTGAAAATTGGCCAATTGCATCGTATAGCGGAGCTTGTTTGAATGGTACATGAATAGCATTGGCCATTCCGTTCTTAATTCTGACTGTGAGAGCGGGTGGCCAATGAACTGAAAGCGCAAGGGGTTTGCGGATCGCACCGGTATAGACTGTGTACGCAACAATGATCGGTATTCTGTACACATCGATAGCCTTCTCAATCTCAAACGGCACCCAGTCAGTATCCAAGCACGTTGTCTCGCCAACGATTAGAATCATGTTTCTGGAATTGCGGAGGCGTTCTAACAATGAAGCCCGCAAGGTCGCCTTCTTGCTGCTGTCTCGAACAGCTGATGCCTTTTCATGGCTGTTCACCAACCTGAATTCGTGGTTCCTATGTGCATCCCAGGCGCAGAGAAGGTTGTAGTAGTCAATATCAGACTTGCCCCCCGGAATCTTATTGCCATCAGCATGAAACGCGACATACGTCCCACTTCTATATGCCATTGGCTATGTCTCCCAATGTTGTTTTACTTCTCTCAAATCCACATCCTCAAACCTATCCCGCCTAAGCACAATCCTAATCGTCTGTGTAATCTTTTGCGCCTTCGATTCTGTGATTACTGAGAGTATTATGAGATTGAGTAGATCGCGTGTAGGGAGGTTTAGTCCTGCGAGGCCACTACCCACCAATGGCAAATTCAACGGATGGCCATTGCATTCAGTGCGAGCTCTTTGCCAGAGCTTGTGTAGGGCATGCCACATCAGTTCAACGTCCGAGAAAACTTTGCAGCTAGTATGGTTTGTCTTCGCCAGGGCAAAAAGGATATATCGGTCTTCATTCGCATTGATAAGGGCTGTCGTTCCGATAGGATAACAAAGGGCTTTGCCCTCAACCTTATCGTGGACTTCAATATGTTCTTCTTTGATAACTGGACAGTGCCCAGTTCTCTGCTGGAATCAGGATCGCTTGTTGGCCAGGCGGAGGTTGGATAGTTCGGTGGCCATCTCGATCCAGCGGTCCATGAGCGTCTTCATGACCTCGTAGTTCTTCAGTTCCCGGCGGACGGTGTTGAGGTCTTCCTTGCGCACGAACTTCGAGCTGCTCTTTCCCTTGCGCGTAAAACTTATCTGATAATAGGGGCCGTGCTTCTCAGGCGGCGTGGCCTTGCACCGGCATCCGGGGGTGCCGCAGACGTTGTACTGGGTCGAGAGACTGCCTGGACGCAGATCGCCGAGCGCGGCCAGTTGCCCCTTCACCCTCTCGATTTGCCGGAGCAAGAGCTTTTCCCTGGAGATTGTCATTGATTAAAAGCATAACGCCAAGGATGCCGATTTGCGAGTCGTGTGACCGCTAGCACTGTACGGCTATCGGCTATCGTGCTTGCATCGATATTATGCCCCTCTGGATCGCCTGGTTCGATGCCGTGCGCGCTCTGCGTCCGGCCTGCAGAAGATTCCTTACCTTCCTCTGGACGATTCTGGTCCTGGTCGGCCTCTGCTGCCGCCCGGAGCGGGCCGGCGTCACCAGCCTGGTTCGCCTCTTCGGCTTCGGCAACCGAGGCTATCGGCGCTTCCTGCACCTGTTTCATAGCCGCGCCCTGGATCTTGACGCGCTCACCGCCTGCTGGGCGCGGCTGTGTTTGCGACTCTTCCAGCCCGTCGCCGTGGGTGAGCGGCTGGTTTGCCTGGCCGATGGCATCAAGGCTCCCAAAGAAGGCCGCAAGATGCCCGCCGTCAAACTGCTCCATCAGCAGTCGGCAAGTAACTCGAAGCCGGACTACATCATGGGCCATAGCTTTCAGGCCGTCAGTTTACTGGTCCAGGGGCCGGCGGCCACGTCGCCGCCGTGCCGCTGGTCTCGCGCATTCACGAGGGGTTGATCTGGTCCAACCGGGACACGCGCACCCTGCTCGATAAGTTGGCCTTGCTGCTGTTTTCTCTGGCTGGCATCGTCGATCGCAAACTGCTGCTGGTCGCCGATGCCTACTACGCCTCGGGAAAGATGATCACGAAGTTACTCGGCCAGGGACATCAACTCGTCACCCGCGCCAAGTCGAACGCAGTGGCCTACTGGCCTGCGCAGGTGCCCGCGCGCCGTCGCCGCGGACGGCCAAGGCTCTACGGCGAAAAAGTGAAGCTCAAGGATCTGGCCCGCGACGAGAGCCGGTTTATCTGCGCTCCAAGCCCCGTCTACGGCGAGCAGAATGTTACGCTGCGCTATCGCGCCATCGATCTCCTGTGGCGGCCGGCGGGACGGCTGGTGCGCTTCGTCATAGTTTGTCATCCGATGCGCGGCACGATCTTCCTGCTGGCCACCGATCTGACTCTGGAGCCGCTTGAGATCGTCCTGCTCTATGGCTACCGCTTCAAAATCGAGCTAGGCTTCCGGCAAGCCGTGCATGTAGTAGGAAGTTACGCATACCACTTTTGGATGGCCGACATGAAACCGCGCCGCCGCGGACAGGGCGACCAGTATCTGCACCGAGAAAGCCAAACTTACCGCGACGCCGTCTGCCGCAAGATGAATGCATTTCACTTGCATGTGCAGTTGGGCTGCGTCGCGCAGGGGCTACTTCAGCACCTGGCATTGAATCACATGGCCGAGGTCTGGCGCCTTTTCCGCAGTTGGTTGCGCACCATGAATCCCGCGATGCCACCCTCGGAACTGGTCGTGGCCTGCGCGCTGCGCGCGACACTGCCGGAATTTCTCCAGGCTGCGGCGCTCCCGCACAAACTGAGAATTATTCTCCGCCGCTACACGGAGCACAACAACGCCTCGCAATCCAACAACTGCGCCGCGGAGATCGCCGCATGAGACAGAGGGAACTTAGCAC
>CAWCWQ010000027.1:0-57419 GCA_963799145.1 uncultured Acidobacteriaceae bacterium
CGGCGGCAAGGAATACACCTTCACTCGCGGCGCCATCCTCTCGCACGTTACCACCCACGGCATGCACCACCGTGCCCAATGCCTGAACATGCTCCGCCAACTGGACGTCGATCCCCTGCCGCTCAAGCTCCGTCCTCGAGTGGATGCGAAACGTCGATTCGCAGCAAGGCTGAACTTCTCCTTATCTACTATGGCCGATTTGATCCTCGCCATCGATCAGGGCACCACCAGCACGCGCTGCATGCTGTTCGATCCCGACGGGCGCATCGCCACGTCGCCCAGGCGCGAACACCGCCAGATCTTCCCCAGCCCGGCTGGGTCGAGCACGATCCCGATGGAAATCTGGCGCGCAACCAGCGATGTCATCCGCCGCGTCCTGTCCGAGCGCGGGCTCTCGCGCCGGCCGATATCGCCGCCATCGGCATCACCAACCAGCGCGAGACCACCGTGGTCTGGGACCGACGCACCGGCCGGCCGCTGCACAACGCCATCGTCTGGCAGGACACGCGCACCGACGCGACTGTCTGCCGAGCTTGGCGCGCGACGGCGGCCAGGACCGCTTTCGCGCGCAAGACCGGCCTGCCGCTGGCGACCTATTTCTCCGGCACCAAGATCGCTGGCTCCTGGACAACGTGCCCGGCGCCCGCGCCGCGGCCGAGGCGCGGCGAGCTGCCTGTTCGGCACCATCGACTCCTGGCTCGATCTGGCAGCTGACCGGCGGCGCACGGCGCGTGCACGTCACCGACGTCACCAACGCCCGCCGCACCATGCTGATGAATCTCGCCACGCTCGACTGGGACGACGGCATGCTCGCCGCTGTTCGGCATCCCGCGCGCGCATGCTGCCGCAGATCCGCTCCTTCGAGCCGATGTCTTCGGCGACGGCCGCCGACGGACCGCTCGGCGGCCGCGTCCCGATCGCGCGGCATGCCGGCGACCAGCAGGCCGCGCTCTTCGGCCAGGCCTGCTTCGAGCCGGGCGAGGCCAAGAACACCTACGGCACCGGCTGCTTCATGCTCATGAACACCGGCACCACGCCGGTGCCATCGCAGCCACGGCCTGCTCACCACGGTCGCCTATCAGTTTGCCGGCCAGCCGGCCGTCTATGCGCTGGAGGGCTCGATCGCCGATGCCGGTCGCTGGTGCAATGGTTGCGCGACAACCTGGGCCTCGATTCGCGATTCGGCCGCCAAGTCGAAGCCCTGGCCCGCCAGCGTGCCGGACAACGGCGGTGTCTATATCGTTCCGGCGTTCAGCGGCCTGTACGCGCCCTACTGGCGGCCGGACGCGCGCGGGCTGATCATCGGCCTGACCCGCCACACGACAGGCCCACCTGGCCCGCGCCGCGCTCGAGGCCACGGCGTACCAGACCCGCGACGTGCTCGATGCCATGGAGAGGATTCCGGCGTGCCCGCTGCGAGCTTGCAGGTCGATGGCGGATGACGGCCAACGAACTGCTCATGCAATTCCAGGCCGACATTCTCAATGTCCCGGTACGTGCGGCCGCCGTCCGCGAAACCACCGCACTGGGCGCCGCCTGCGGTGCGGCAATCGCCAGCGGCCTGCGCGACATCGCCTCCTGCCGGGCGGCAGGCGGAATGGGTAAGACATGGAATCCGTCGTCGGATGCGCAGTTAAGGGCCAGAAATTGCTGAAAAAATGGAAAAAAGCGGCGCACCGCTCTTTCGAGTGGATCGACCCGGAGTGCCGACTGAAATTTCAAATCGCCAAATCTTTAATCATAAGTCAGTTAATGGTTTCACGCCGAAGTATCGATCTCGGGCCGATTTTTCCCCGTCAAGAAATACCGGAAAATTTCCCCTCGCAGTCGAACAAACGGCATCGACTTGAAGCATAGTGGTTCTTGTCATGTCGAGCGTCGAAGTTCGTGTCAATTAAAACGTCGTCTCGCGATTGTTCAGAGGACAGCAGAGGCAGCCAATCATGGCCGACGATCTTTTTAGGACTATTGCACGTCTTGGAGGCTCAACGGTCGCTGCCGCATTTGCATCAGCGCGTGGCCCAGGGCAACGGCCGCATTCACATCATCGACTCAGACGGCACGCTCAATTGCGTGCTGCTGAGCAAGGCCGAACTCGATAGCTTGGAACGGCGCCTGGAAATTCTGTCCGACGGCGAGCATTTCAAGTTCGCCTGCCAGTCACTTTCCCGCCTGGCGGTGAACGACCAAATGCCCGGCAGTGCGCAAGCCTGACAGCCGGCACGACCCAAACCGGTCAGTTACACCACGCCGTCGCCCGATATGTTGGTGATCTTCTCAACGAACCTGGAGCCCGAGGACCTGATGGACCCCGCATTCCTGCGCCGTCTTCCCTACAAGATCGAGGTGGCGGCGCCCAGCGTGGAGCTGTACAAGCGCATCTTCGAGAAAGAGTGCGCTCGGCAAGGATTGGTGCTTCCCGGCGAACTGTTCGACTACATCGTGGAAAAGATCACCAAGGGGAAAGGGCTTGAACTGGCCGCCTATCAGCCGCGGTTCATCGTCGATCAGGTGATTGCTACCTGCCGGTTCATGGAGCTGCCATCCCACTTCGACCCGCGCTTCATTGACTATGCGCTGGACAATCTGCGGGCGCGCCGCCACTTTCCCGCCAAGGCCCCCGGTGTTTCCCCCTCCTGAAGGCGATTAGGTGAATTGGGGCGGATTTGGTTGAAATTGCCGAACGCGGCGAGAGTGTCTTGAGGTATATTGACTCGTAGCCCGGAAAGTGGAGTTACAGGTCCGGCGGAGAACTGAACGAAAAGGAGATTATCGTGGCTAGCTTCTGTGCGAAATGTGGAGCTGAAGTACCCGCCAACCAGCAGTCTTGCAGCGCTTGCGGCACGCCGATGCCCGCCTGGGCTCCGGTGGCGGCGCCTGCGCAACCCCTCGTCGCTCCGGCCAAGACCGGACCCAGCGCACTGAAGATCGTCTTGATCGTTGTGGCCATCGTTGTAGGGCTGGGCATATTGGGAGTGGGAGCCGTCAGCTTTGTGATCTACCGGGCTGTGCATGGCATCCATGTCTCAGGTTCAGGCGATCACGCTCAGATGACGATGAACACCCCCGGCGGTGCCTTCACCGCCAGCACCACCGAGAACTTCAGCGCCTCCGACCTGGGCACGGATGTCTATCCCGGCGCCGAGGCCGGCAAAGGCGGAGCAAGGATGACCTTGCCCGGAGGTTCCTGGGTCTCCGCCGTATATGTCACGCCGGACTCGAAGGACCAGGTCGTCAGCTTTTACAAGAGCAGGCTTGGTAGCGAGGTTTCTATCTTCGACAACGCCGACACCGCTGTACTCTCTGCCCAAAAGAGCAAGCAGGAATCCGTCATCGTGACGGTTAACGCCAACAAGTCGGAGTATAGCGGCAAGACGCAGATCACCATCGTTCACACGGTCAGCACCAAGGCCCAGTGATGGATTCCCTTCGCGAGACAGGACCGCCTCGACGGCCCTGTCTCGCGTCTGCACGCCGGGCCCATAGCCGCCCCGATTGCCCTGGTTACAGCAGCTCGGAGATGCGCAGCGCGTCCATGTCCGAGTAGACCTGGTTTTCTCCGCCCATCCCCCAGCAGAAGGAGTAACTGGCCGTGCCCACGCCGGCGTGAATCGACCAGAGCGGAGAGATGGCAACCTGCTTGTTGGCAATCAGCAGATGCCGGGTCTCGCTGGCCGGTCCCATCAGATGGACGACTCGCTGATCGGCGGGTACGTCGAAGTAGAGATAGATCTCGGAGCGGCGCATGTGCGTGTGGGGCGGCATCGTGTTCCACACGCTGCCTTCCGCAAGTTCGGTAAAGCCCATTACGAGCTGGCTGCTCCTTGCGCCCTCCAAGTGGATCAGCTTGTTGATGGTGCGGCGATTGGCAGTGGCGGGCGCACCGAGCGTCGTAGGCATCCGGCCGGCGGCGCGCACAACTGCCGTTGGGTAAACGGCGTGGGCCGGATAGCTCAACAGGTAGAACTCGGCGGGCTGGCTCGCATCCGCGCTCGAAAATGAGATGCAGTGCTCGCCCTTGCCGATGTAAAGCGCATCGCGATTGGCGAGGGCATGGCTTTCGCCATCGACCTCGACGGCCCCAGTGCCGCCGATATTGAATACGCCAAGCTCGCGCCTTTCAGTGAACCAGGCAGCGCGCAACTCGCTCGGGCAGGGAAGCGGCAACGATTCGCCAAGCGGCACCGCCGAGCCGACCACCGCGCGATCCAGATCGACGTAGACAAGTTGAACCTGACCGGGCGCGAAGAGGTCGTCGATCAAGAACGTCGAGCGCAGCTCCGCAGTGGACATGTGTGGGTAGCGGACCTGATCCGCCATTTGGATTACTTTCATTGGGTCACCTTCCGTTCCGCCTGCTGACAGTTTAAGCCAATCCGTCCATGAAGCACAGGCCGCTCGAAACCGGGTCCAGCCCAATCGCCGCTTGTCAACGGCCAAGAAAGACCGGGGCAATATGGCGCGCGTACAGGTTCTCGGTCACGTTCTTCGCAATCACAGCTTCGTGGGCTTCGAGCAGGTCGAGATACCGCCGGCCCATCCTGGCCGCGACTTTGAAGCCGACGTGCAGCAACTGGCGAAGGCTGGGGTTGTAAGCCGGCGAGCGGGGGTCATGGCGCAAGGCGGAGGTGAACTGCGCGCTGGACCAGCGGGCAACCTCGGCGGGCGCGGGCAGTTTCGCGGGATCGATGTCGATCACCGTGGCGTAGGGCGCGCAGAGCTCCGCTGAGTGAGCAAAAGCCTCGGCGTATATCTCCTTGGCCAGCGCCAGTCCATCGCCGCCGGCTTCGGCCAGGCCGACGATCTCTTCCAGCCAGGTGGTGCCGGCGGTCTTGAGATGCACGCCGGTGGAGAACTCCTTCATCGAGGCATGGATGGCCGGGTAGATGCAGAACTTGTCGCTGCCGGAGTGAATGCTGAGCTTGAGGTTGGCGGGCAATCCGTAGGCGGCGACGGCATGGCGGATGGCGGCCATGTCCTGCGCCATCTCGCGAGCGAACTGGCCGGTGTCTCCCACGTAGTCCACGCCCTTGTTGAAGCGGCCGCTGAACTTGGGCGCGATGGTCTGAACGGGAATGCCTTCGTCGGCGATAGCGGCCAGGATGATGAGCAGCTCGGCCGGAGTTTGCGCGGCGTCGGTCTCGTCCATCGACACTTCGGCGATAAACTCCCCCTTGCCCTTTGCCGCCTCGATCCGGCGATGGATCTTGCCCGCTTCCTGCACGGCGAACAGGAACTTGGCCGCAGTCTGGTCGAGCAGCTCGGGCGCGATCTCGATGGCCTGGCCTGCGCCCTCCATGCGGATCGCTCCCAGCAGTTCGGAGTGGCGCCTGACGAAGCTGTCGATCGAGGATTGATCGGCGGGCTTGCCAATATAGTCGGCCACGTCGATGGTGTAGAAGTCGCAGGCCGGCAGGAAGCGCTCGACGGTGTTGAGATTGATGTGGTCGGCGTCGCAATAGTAAGGCAGCTTCCAGCCGAGTTCCCTGACGGCGGCGTCGGCAGCGGCGCGGGCCGAGGCCGGCTCGGAGCCGATGATGGTGTGTTCGCGATTGGACTTGTTCCACACCGGGATCACGTCGATGCCCGCCTTGGAGGCCAGGATGCACGCTTCAAGTTGAGCCTTGGACTGATGAGCGAATCGATCTCCCACTCCGATGGAGTATTTGCCGAGCATGGCCATGATCGTCTCTGAAACCTCTCACTGCTGGCCCGGAAAACCAGGCCGGTTGCCACGGCGAAACGAAGCTCGCCGCGGCTGAATAGTTGTGCGTCCGGAGCCGGCGAAGAGCCGCCGGATTTTGCCCAGTTGAGTCAATTTGGAGCAGACCGTTTCGCGTTTGGGCCGGCCGAGGGCGCCAGTGCGGGACCGCCTTACAGAGGTCTGACCACAAGCATACACCTTCCGGGTTATCCAGCCCAACATCCGTCTGCTCTTGGGCGACAGAATCGCTTTGCCGGTGCTAACCTCATTATGCGGGATGCGCCGCGGATATACAGAGATGGATTGGGTCGCCATGCAAGCCGCAAAAACTCAGAATCTCGACAGTCAAATCACCTCCCAAGTAGTCAGCTACATTCGATCGAAGTTAGAAGACGGCTCTCTCAAGCCCGGCGACAGGATTCCGCCGGAGCGGGAGTTCGCCAAGGAACTCAAGATCAGCCGCGCCAGCTTGCGCATGGGCATCGGCTATCTGGCGGCTATGGGCGTGATGAAGGTTCGCCACGGCGTGGGCACCTTTGTGGCCGATGGGCCGGCGGAGTTTGGCAAGTCGTCGCTGGGACTGCTGGGCGCGCTGCACGGCTTCAAGCCGTGGCAGATGTTCGAGGTGCGCAACCTGCTGGAGACCAGTCTGGCGGCGCTGGCGGCCCAACGGGGGAGGGAAGCGCACTTTACGGCGCTGGCCGAGGAGGTGGCCGAGATGTACGCCACCATCGACGACCCGGCCCAATATCTGATCCACGATCTGCGCTTTCATCGCACCATCGCCCAAGCCTCGGGCAACCCCATCCTGGCGGCGCTGATGGAGACGCTTTCAACGGCGCTCTACGAAGAACGGCGCAAGACCGCAGAGCGCGCGAAGGACCGCAAGATGTCACTGGAGGCGCACCGCGAGATTTATCGGGCGATACGGACTGGCAACCCCGCCGAGGCGCGAAATGCCATGGAGCGCCACCTGCGTTCCGCCGAAAGCGAGCAGGCGACAGAGCAGCCGGCGCGCGGGCGCGGAAGGAAACGCGAGCGGCAGACGGAAGTTGTCAGCGCGTGAGCGCGGTTGCTTCGATTGCAAAACGGTCGTGGGTCCGCGATCCAGTCCCCGGTCGTGGATGAGGCACTCCGTCCGCACTGAGCGATTGCTGCTTCGCCCGCGGGCCGAAGCCTGCCTCAATCGAGATGAAAGACTTCGGCAAGCGGGAGCATATTGTCGTCGGCGGCGCCCTCCGTCAAGGCCTCGAAATACTGAGACATTTCCGCCTGCCATCGTTTGTTGACTGGGTAGTTCTTCATACCCGCTGTGCATTTTTCGAAGTCCTCGGCCTCAAGATAGCCTACGAGAAGACCGTCCGGCCTGAGGAACAGCGAGTAATTCCGCCATCCGGTCTGGCGCAGCGCATCCAGCATCTCCGGCCACACGTGGGCATGACGCGCTTTGTACTCTTCCACCTTCTCCGGGCGGACCTTCAGCAGAAAACAGATGCGCACCGACCCTCCTTCATCCCGTGTTCCTCACCCCGGAGTGTCAGGGCCCGCCGCCCACCAGCCGGCTGCGGACAAGACGCCCAAACCGGCAGGTTTCCAGATAGAAGAACATTGCCTATCGGAATTATTGTAGTCCGCCCGCCCGCCCTGGAGCCTTCCCCGCCAACTCTTTTTTCAGCAGAGAGCTATCCCACCCTAGCCGCAACAACAAAGACGCGGCGAGGGTGGGGCACCCGAGTTGGTGGCGATCTACGGGTGGCGCACCAACATTCTGTAGCGGTGAAAGCGGGCTAGCTGCAGCCGCTGGTTGAGCCGCAGCTCATGCAGCGGTAGCAACTGCCGTTGCGGACCATGATGGCGCCGCAGGTTGAGCAACTGGGCGCGTCGCCCATCTCGTAGAGTTCGCGCATGGCGTCGGCGGCATGGTAGACTCCGCGATCCTTGAGTTCGGGTCCATGCGTCGGGCTTTCCGGACTCTGCCAGGTTTGCGACTCGGGCGCGACCCCGCCCGCGCCGGAAGCGTTCCCAACACTAGCACTGGACCCCGCCTGACTGCTACCCAAGTTCAGCCGGTTGATCTCCTCGGTTAGCCGGGCCATCTGACGCCGCGTCGAGCTTTCTTCCTCCTCCGCTTCCGTCTCCGGAATGAGGCTGGGCGACGCAGGTAGTTGCGCCACCTGCGGAGCGAGACCGGCAAAGAGCGTCAACTGCGTGCCGGAGAGGAAACGCAGATGGAGCCAGCGGAAGATGTAATCCATGAGGCTCTTGGCGTAGCCGATCTGCGGGTTGCCCGTCCAGCCGGAGGGCTCGAAGCGGGTGTGGGCGAACTTCTCGCACACCACCTTCAGCGGTACTCCGTGCTGCAATGCGATCGAGATCGAGGTGGCGAAGGAGTCCATGAGCCCGGAGACGGTAGAGCCCTCCTTGGCCATCTTGATGAAGATCTCGCCCGGCTGGCCGGTGGGGTAGAGGCCGACGGTGATGTAGCCCTCGTGTCCGGCGATGGAGAACTTGTGGGTGATGGAAGCACGCTCGCCGGGCAGCCTGTGGCGCACTGCGCGTGGCGGCCCGTTGGGATCCTGGACCGGGTCCTTGGCCTGCTCGTCCTCAGGGGCGGCGGGCGGCAGGGCGGCCTTGGCGATCTCGACCAGCGCGCGCTGGAAGGAAGCGGCGGCCGCGATCACCTGCTTGGCGCCGATCTCGATCTTGTCTTGAGGCTTAGCTTCCAGCGCCTTCAAATCGGCCGGTGCGGCAGCCTGCCCGGCGGTGAGGCGAGCCAGCACGCGGCCGGCGGCGGCATCCAGCGGCGAAGGCTCGCGCTTCGCATCCATGCTGGTATTCAGCGGCTGCGTGCCCTTTGAGCCGTCGCGGTAAATGGCCACGGCCTTGATGCCCAGGCGCCAGCTTGCGGCGTAGGCCTCGGCAACGTCGTCCACTGTTGCCTCGTGAGGCAGGTTCACAGTCTTGGAGATGGCTCCTGAAAGGAAAGGCTGCGTCGCCGCCATCATCTTGATGTGGCCCATGTAGTGGATGGAGCGGGTGCCTTTGGCCGGCTTGAAGCTGCAATCGAAGACGGCCAGGTGCTCGGGCTTGATGCCCGGCGCGCCCTCGATGGTACCCGTGGCGTCGATGTAGCTTACGATGGCGTTCACCTGGCCGTCGGAGTAGCCGAGCTTGAAAAGCGCCGCGGGGACCGTGTTATTGACGATCTTGATCATGCCTCCGCCAACCAGCTTCTTGTACTTCACGAGCGCAAGGTCCGGCTCGATACCTGTTGTGTCGCAGTCCATCATGAAGCCGATGGTGCCCGTGGGCGCCAGTACCGTGGTTTGCGAGTTGCGGTAGCCGTAGCGCTCGCCATGCGCCAGGGCCTGATCCCAGCACTCGCGGCTGGAGCCGATGAGGGCGTCGAGTTGCGGCACGTTGAATGGCTCACCGCTCGATCGTGACTTGCCGATGTTGTTGACCTCGGCGCGGTGCATCCTGATCACATCCAGAAACGGTTCGCGGTTGACGTAGAAGCCGGGGCAGGCGCCGCCACGCTGGCGTTCGGCATCCGTCGAAACTGGGGCGGTGAGCGGCGTGGCCGAGGCCAGCGGCGCGCAGTTGGCGGCAATAATGGCTGACTGCAGATAGGCCTGGCCGCAGGTGATGGCGGTAAGGCTGGCAGCCAGATCGCGTCCGGCGGCGGAATCGTAGGGCAGTCCGAAGGCCATCAGCATCGCGCCCAGGTTGGCGTAGCCCAGCCCCAGCGGCCGGTAGTCGTGGGAGTTGCGGGCGATGGATTCGGTGGGGTAGCCGGAGTTGTCCACCAGGATCTCCATGGCCGTGATCACCACCGAAATCGAGTGCCGGTAAGCTTCAATGTCGAAGACGCCCGCCGCGTTTACGTACTTGAGCAGGTTGAAGCTGGCCAGGTTGCAGGCCGAGTTGTCAAGGAACATGTACTCCGAGCAGGGGTTCGAGGCATTGATGCGCCCGGTGTTCTTGCAGGTGTGCCAGCGGTTGACGACGCCGTCGAACTGCATGCCGGGGTCGCCGCAGAGCCATGTGGACTCGGCGATCTTGCGCATGATCGCGCGCGCCTTGTAGGTCGTCACCGGCTCATGGCCCCTGACCGTATACGTGGTGAAGTCCCCGTCCCGCTCGTAGGCGCGCATGAACTCGTCGCTCACCCGCACCGAGTTATTGGCGTTTTGGAAGAAGATGGACGAGTAAGCCTCCGAATCCGGCCCCGAGCCGTCGTAACCGGCCTTGATCAGCGTGAAGGCCTTGGCCTCCTCTTTGGATTTGCACTCGATGAAATCCACGATGTCGGGGTGATCCACGTTCAGAATCGCCATCTTGGCCGCGCGCCGTGTCTTGCCGCCGGACTTGATGACCCCGGCAAAGGCGTCGAAGCCGCGCATGAAGCTCAAGGGGCCGCTTGCGGTACCGCCTCCCGAGACAGATTCATGGCTGGAGCGCAGCGAACTGAAGTTCGTGCCCGTCCCAGAACCGAACTTGAAGAGCATGGCCTCCGTCCGCGCCAGGTCCATGATGCCGCTCATCGAATCCTCGACGGCATTGATGAAGCAGGCCGAGCACTGCGGATTATGGTAGCCGGTGGCGGAGAAGCGCACGCCGCCGGTCGAGGGATCCCAGTGCCAGTTCTGCCCCTCCGCGTCCGGCTCCAGACGGTCGCAGCCTACGTTGAACCAGACCGGCGAGTTGAAGGCTACCTTCTGCGTCAACAGCATGTGCGCCAGCTCGTCGTGGAATGCGGCCGCATCCTCGGGACTGGCAAAGTAGCCGCCGGCCATTCCCCAGTCGCGAATGGTCTCCGCCACGCGCGCCACCAGCTGGCGCGCCCCGGTCTCCCGCTCGGGCGTGTCGATCTTCCCGTGCAGGTACTTCGAGGCCACGATGTTGGTGGCCGTCATCGACCAGTCTGCCGGAACATCCACATCCTTCTGCTCGAAGATGGTGTTGCCCTTGGCATCGGCGATCGACGCCGTGCGCTGCTCCCATTGGAGCTGGTCGTAAGGGGAGACGCCCTGGGTGGAGAAGCGCCGGGGAAACTCGAGTCCCTTGCGAGTGCCGGGAGTTTGAAGGGTAGCGCCGAGGGTTTGCAGCGGAGCTTTGTTCATGGAATCCTCTCAATTGGCAAAATGCCGGTAAATCTCCTGTCCCATCCGCCAAGAGTGGCATGGACGGGCGCGGGTTGAAGCTTATGCAAAGAACGGGAAGCGGGGGCTAGATTACCGCGAGTTCTCTTCTCTGTGCGAACTGCCGGAGGTTCTTGGAGCCAGAATTCGTTTCAATCCGATTACAGCCGCAGATGAAAAAATACCGCTCTCTGTGGGGGATGTCAACAACAAACCACAATATCTTGTATTTTCTTTGCATTTCCCGCATCAGGTTCGCAAACAACGGCAAATGCCTGTGGAAAGCTCGAATGCCCCAGCCAAGGCGCGGGCCCAGGGCGTTCAACTTCGCCCAAAATCCTGTGCAACCGGAGTCTGGCGCCCGACTCCGTCTCATTCAGAAGCCTAGTCCTTGCCAAGGCCGGGCACAAGGAGCAAAACCGGCGCTCTTGGTAGCGCGGTTGTGCAAGATGTGGAGATTCGGGCGGAATATCGATGCGGGGAGCCAGCCTTGGTTGCACATTAACGCTACAGGATAATCGCGGTCATATGTTGCCAAGAAATGCTGGTCGGCGAATTCCACACACAATTCCTTCCTATGTCGCCCGACAAGAGAAGATCTTTCGCAGCCAGGAGCCTCTTGCAGAATTGCCTTCAGTGTATGGATTGTGTCAGGGCACGACTTCAGCCGTGCCGCAAGCGGCCAATCTAGATTCCGGCTCTAGCCGCTGCGGATTTGCAAGTTACTGAAAAAAACCGCATGGGCTAAAGCCCAACCTGATTCTGCTGCTCTCTTCGGCACGACTGAAATCGTGCCCTGACACTTCTTGCAGTCTCAACGGAGTTCTTCAAGAGGCTCTCAGGGAACTTTCTCTTCCCCCAACGCATTACCGGTTATGAAGGGCTCAGGCGGCAGACCATGCAAGACGCACTACCGGCGTTCGTTCTACACTCGGAGGCGAAAAGGCGACAGCCCATGAACGACGCTCCCAGAGATTCCGAGGCAGAAAGCTCCCAAACCCCGCAAACGGACGAGCAGTTGATGGTTGAGTTTTCGCGCGGCCGGGCCGACGCATTCGGCACGCTCTTCGCCCGCTACAAGCAGCCGCTCTTCGGATTCTTCCGCCGCCGCGTGGCCGATCCGGCCCAGGCCGAGGAGCTTACACAGGAGACCTTCTTCGCAGTTCTACGCGCGGCGGCTCGCTACCAGCCCAGCGCACTCTTCCGAACCTACATTTATGCCGTCGGCTTCAAGATCCTGCGCGCTTATCGCCGCAAGGCCGCGTTTCGGGCTACATTTCTGGGCGAACAGCCCCCCGGTAGCGAGCCCTTGGTCGATAACGCCATCGAGACGCAGGCGCTGGTGCGGCAGGCGGTCGGGCGGCTCGAGCGGGTGGATCGGGAGGTCCTGCTGGTGCGCGAGATCGAGCAGTTGAGCTACGCGGAGATTGCCGAATTGCTCGGCCTGCCGCTGAACACAGTACGCTCGCGCCTCTTCCGTGCCCGCCTGGCCCTGCACGATCTGCTCGCAGCGCCGGCTTCCCATTCCTCCGCGCAGGAATTCGCTCAATCGAAGGAGCGCCTATGAATACCGTTACCCATCCCGTTGCCCCCGAAGAGGTTATGGCCTTTCTCGACGGCGAACTCGCGCCCGCCGAAGCGCAAGCCGTCTCTGTCCATCTGGATCAATGCGCCGAATGCGCCAGCTTGGCCGACCGGTTCCGCTCCACGTCCGAGTCGTTGGCCCAGTGGACCGTGCCGGTTGTCCCGTCGAGCCTGGAGGAGCCAGTCATGAACGAAATTGCCCAGGTCGCATCCCGTCTCACTCCGGCCAAGGCAAAACCTTATCTGCGTCCCAACCTGTGGGGTTGGAGGCAATGGGCGCTGGGCGGCGGAGGCGCGCTGGCGGCCGTTGTGGTCCTGCTGGTCGTCAGCTCGGCGATCATGTCTCGCCCGGCCAAACATATTGAGATGGCGCAGATGGTTGCGCCAAGTCCCGAGGCGGAAGTAAACGACGGTGCGCGACGGCAAGACGATCAACCCGCCGTTGCGAAGGGCAAGTTCGCCGCCGCTTCCGCGGGCATGGCGCAGTTCGACTCCCTGCAGGCTCCCAGGTCGCCTTCTGAGGCGCGGGCAGGCGGAGGAGGAGGAGGCGCACCTCGGCCGGAGTCTCCGGCCCCGCCCGCCCCCATGATCGCTCGCACTGTCTCTTTTTCCATTGTGGTGAAGGACTTCTCCGCCGCCCGCGCGTCGCTCGACTCGATCCTCGCGCGCCATCGCGGATATGCCGCGCAACTTACCGCCGCGACCCAGGAGAACGCTCCGCGCAGCCTTCAGGCCTCGCTGCGCATTCCCGCGCCGGAACTGTCTGCTGCGCTTGTCGAACTCAAGACCCTGGGCCGCGTCCAGAACGAATCCCAATCCGGCGAAGAGGTCACCCAGCAGCACGCCGATCTGGCCGCGCGCCTGCAAAACTCCCGCGAAACCGAGGAGCGCCTGCGCGCCATCCTCGCCCAGCGCACAGGGAGGATCGAAGACATTCTCCAGGTTGAACAGGAGATCGCCCGCGTCCGCGGGGAGATTGAAGAGATGGAGGCCGAGCAGCAGGCCCTCGAACACCGCGTGGACTTCGCCACAGTCGATCTACAGCTCACGGAGGAGTACAAAGCCAGCCTTAGCTCGCCGTCTGCCTCCGTCTCCAACCGCATTCAAAACGCTTTCGTAGCCCTGCGCAACGCCGGGGAGACGATTCTCGGCATCGTGCTCTTCCTGGAGGAGGACGGCCCGGTGCTGCTCATCTGGCTGGCGATACTCGGCCTGCCGGTCTTTCTTCTGGTTCGCCGGTACCGGAGGGTGAGGGCCAAGCTCTAATTGAGTGATCAGTGGTCAGTGGTCAGTTTTCAGTGATCAGTTCAACATGTTGCGCCGCGCTGAAAAGTCGGAGTCGTTTTGTTCAAGATTTGGGCGGCGAGAATTTAGTGGGCAGCCTGGTGACTCTCGAACCACCCGATCACCCGGCGCTCATATTCCACAGGCTCCGCTCCCGCCGCGCCGCAGTGCCCAGCCTCGGTCGGCTCCCACAGAATCACCGCCGCGCGACGGAAGGAGCTATGCGCCAGAATCTCTTCGGAGTGGCGCGGAGGAAGGTTCGTATCCTTGCGGCCATGAATCAACAGGACGGGAACGCTGCTCGCCGCTACGGCGACCTCCGGCGAAGCCTGTTCCAGATCGACGCCATACCTCCAGCGCGCATACAGAAGGCCAGCCTCGACGGCAGGACGAAGCAGCGTGCGCCCCGCCCATACTCCAGAATTCATCTTCTCTCCCATGCGGTCATAGGAGGCTTCGCGGAAGCTCGCGAACGTCGATTCCGCCACCACCGCGCAGAATCCCGGCTCGGCCCGGAGAGATTGGAGCAGTTGCGCGGCACCCATCGATTCGCCCAACCCGTCGATGCATCGCGGCGCCTCCGACCGTTCGATCCACTCGAACCAGCGCTTCACATCGCCGGCCTCCTTTACACCATAGGTGGCCAAATCCCCGCCGCTCGCGCCATGCGCACGGGCATCCGGCAGCAAAACCGAATAACCGTGGCCGAGCAACAAATCCGCATTGCCCAGCATGCCCGCCCGGTTATCGGTGTGCCCGTGCAGCAGGATTACAACATCGCCGTTGGGGTGAACTGACCGGATACTCCAGCCACGCAATGTGGCGCCGTCTTCTGCGGTAATGGAAACATCATTCAATTCCGCATGATCGCGCTTGGCAATGGCTTGTGCCAGCCCTTCATTCGACGGTGTCAAAGCGCGCCGCATTGGATGCAGCGCCCATTCGGCTGCCAAATTGCCGATAGCGGAGCAAACGACAAGCCAAACCGCAAGGAAGACCGCTCCCCAGCGCAGAAACCCGCGCATTCTCTTCATGATCAAGTATTTACGATGATGGCTTCCGATTTGTTCCCCGGCTGGCATGCCGGATTTCGAGATCTCAATTCCCCGAAGGCCGAAGCCGCACAATGAACGTCAGACCCGCCCCGCTGTTATCCTTGAACCAACGCCGTTATCCGCGATGACAGACTCGACAACTACGCATGACCGCCCGCAACCCTCCCCTTCCGCGCTGACCACCTGGCTTCTCTTCGCTGCCATCTTTGCCGCAGTGTACTTTGGCTCTCTTTTCTCGCCGCCTCTGATGGACGATGTGGACGCCTCGCACGCGCAGACGGCCCAGCACATCCTGGACAGCGGCAACTGGATCACCTGCCAGATCAATGGCATCCGCTATATCGAGAAACCGCCGCTTCCCTTCTGGCTGGTGGCCGTCAGCTACAGCATCTTCGGCCAGAACACCTTTGCCACCCACCTGCCCAACGCGCTGGCCATGCTCGGCCTGGCGTGGCTCTCGTGGCTCTGGGCCGGCCGGGCATGGGGGCCGCGCGCCGGACTCTACGCCGGGCTGGGCGTGCTTGCCTCCATCGGCCCGTTTCTCTTTACACGCTTTATCATTCCCGAGTCCATCCTGAGCCTGTTTCTGCTCATTGCCCTCTACGGCCTCATCACCGGACTGGAGCTGAACCGGCCCAATCGCTTTTACTGGACGTGGGCCTGCGTGGCCCTGGCTCTGCTCACAAAAGGCTTCATTGCTCCCGTCTTTTTTGTGGGCGCGGCGGTTCCCTACCTGATCCTGACGGGGCAATGGCGGCGCTGGCGCGCGCTGAAGCCCGTCACAGGCTTTCTGCTTTTTCTTGCGATCGCCGCGCCCTGGCACATCCTCTGCGGCCTTGCCAATCCCGACCAGGGTCACCCCATCGGCAACCACCCCACCATCGGCAACGTCCACGGCTTCTTCTACTTCTACTTCGTCAATGAGCACTTTTTGCGCTTTTTCTCGCTGCGCTACCCGCACGACTACAACAAGCTACCCTTTGCCGCCTACTGGCTGCTGCACCTGGTCTGGCTCTTTCCCTGGAGCCTGTTTCTGCCGGCCCTCGTAGCCGTCGCCTGGAAGACTCGCCGTCATTGGCGCGCGCATCTGCGCAGCGATGGCGGAGATGCTGTGGGCCTCTATCTCGACGGCTCTCGCCGCGAAGACGTGGCCGGCTACCTCGTAGGGCTTACCTTCCGCGTGCGCACCGTCTGGCTGCTGAGCCTCTTCTCGGCCTGGACACTGTTCTTCTTCTCCATCTCGAGCAATCAGGAGTACTACACCTTTCCCGTCTGGCCGCCGCTGTTCATCCTCATCGCCGCAGTGCTCGCGGGCATCGAGGAGAAGCGCGGCCTGGACGGCGGGCCCGATAGCGGCCCCAACAGCCTGAGACCTCTGCTCTCGACCGCCTGGCTCACCGGCGCGCAAGCCGTCTTCGCTGTCGTCGGCGTCGCTGATAGCCGCGGCTCTCGGTTGGGGACTGTGGGATTCGCGCCGCCTACCCTATGTGGCGGACATCGGCACCCTGCTGGCGCACCGCGCCGTGGCCGGGTACACACTCTCCATGTCCCACTTCTTCGACCTCACCGGCCCCTCGTTTGCCGCGCTGCGCCTGCCCGCCGCCTTGGCAGCCGTAACGCTGCTCATTGGTCCGGCCGTGGGCTGGGTGCTGCGCATCAAGGGGAAGCACCTGGCCGCCACGGTCAGCGTGGCCCTCACCATGAGCGTCTTCCTCATCGCGGCGCACATCGCCTTCGCCCGCTTCCAGCCCATGCTTGGCTCAAAGCAACTGGCCGACACGATCATCCAAAAAGGCTCGCCCGCCGACACTTTCATCATCTACGGCGAGCATTCCGACGCCTCCTCGGTGGTGTTTTATACCCATCGCTTCTTTGCGGGCAAGCCGGCCATGATGGTGATTCCGCGCTGCGGCCAGCATGGCGAAGGCACGCCGCTGCTCTGGGGCTCCTGCTACCCCGACGCGCCGAATATCTTCCTCAGCGAGGATCAGCTCTCCAAAGCATGGGGCACGGGCGAGCGCAAGTGGCTCTTCGCCCAGGACACGAACCAACTCAAAGCCGAGAGCCTCCTCGCCGGCCGCCTCTACCCTGTCCAATCCATCGCCGATAAGGCGCTGTGGACGGACAGGCCGCTGAAATAGGACCGACGGACAGATTCGACTTCGATCAGCTACAAGCGTCGTTGATTGAGGCATGCTCTTGCTGGATTACCTCGCGCGGCAATTCAACGTACCCCAGCCCCCGCGCACGCTTCTGACCCTCCTCCAGCATCCAGTCGAGGAACTTGCAAAGCTGTTGCTTTGAATCACGGTGGAGAGGCATAGGCATGAGGAGCCAAGTCACCGCCGAGATCGGATAAGCTCCTTTTGCGTTCGCTGCCAGAAGTGACCCCTCAGGAACGGTCTTTAGGGCCGTCATTGCAGCGCGAATATTCTCAATACGAGCACGCTCGAAGTTCCCTGAGCCATTTCGTACGTACCCCCAATCCACACCATCTTCATCAGTTTCGTCGGCGTAGGAGTATTCAACGTAGCCAATCGAATACTCGTTGGTTCGGACAGCTTCGATGAGGTTAGCGCTCCCCTCCGCTCCAACACTTCCGCTTGGCCACTCGAATCGACAGCCAATGCCGCGGTTCGATCCAGATCGGAGGGAGATCGGGTGCCACACGGTCGGTTCTGTAGCGGCAAGGAATTCACTGAATATGCACGTGGTGCCGCTACCATCTGACCTATAAATTACTGTGATCTTGTGGTGTGGGAGCACTGTTCCCAGGTTGGCCCGTTGGATAGGCTCCTCGTCCCAGTAGCGTATGTTACCGGAAAAAATTCCGGCGAGGGCCGCGGGGGTGAAGTGAAGCGTATTTGCGATGCCTACTCTGTTGTAGATGGGTGCAACAGCTCCGACAGTAGCAGGAATCTGCAGTACCTCAGCCTTTAGCGGCCCTGTCCTAGCAAGCTGCATTTGGTCTTGGGTCAGGCGCACGTCTGAGCCTGCGAAGTCAATCTTGCCTTCTAGGAGACGGTTAACCCCCTCCCCGCTTCCAACGGCCTCGTAAGTGATCGAGATGTTCGGGTACAATTCTCGAAATCGCTGGATCATATCCTGGTAGAGTGGGTCGGGAAATGTTGCTCCCGCACCCCTTACACTCATGCCGCCTCGGCATCCCGAGATGCACAGCAAGGAAACCAGTATGAGCGTGCTGCAAGAATGCTTTTTCATTGGTGCCTCCCAACAGCTACTAAGGCTTGAGCATGTTTTTTCTAGAGTTTCCCGCATACGTCTGCCGCGCCCACAATCGGGTCTGCCAGCCACTTGTTGTTGATGATCTCCCTAGTAACAGTTGCCTCTGAAACGGTCCCGTTGGGACCGTTGATTGAAAACTTTAGATTCTTTCTCTGCAGCCCTTCGAAACGGATCGTGACATCCGCCGTCGCGGGGCCGGCAAGGGCGAATCGTTTCTCTTTTAGGCAGGTATTCTTCACCTGATCCAGCACTGCCTGCGCGTCTGGTATGTCGGTCGATTCTAAGTACACCCGCACAATTGCGGTCGTACCGTGCTGCTCTTTGGCCAACTCCTCCTTGGCTTGTTGTTCCTTAGCCTGTTGCGCTCTAGCTTCCTGCTCCTTCGCCAGTTGGTCCCTAGCTTGCTGATCCCGCTTGGCTTGATCAGCCTTAGCTTGATCAGCCTTAGCCTGATCCAACTTGGCTTGATCAGCCTTAGCTTGATCAGCCTTAGCTTGATCAGCCTTAGCTTGATCAGCCTTAGCTTGATCAGCCTTAGCCTGATCCAACTTAGCTTGATCCAGCTTGGCTTGATCCAACTTAGCCTGATCCAACTTGGCTTGATCCAGCTTGGCTTGATCCAACTTGGCTTGGTCCAACTTGGCTTGGTCCAGCTTGGCCTGCTGTTCTTTGGCCTGCTCCTGGTTCTGGTTAGTGACCTGGCCGCCCGACGCGGGGGGATTTGGGCGAGAAATGAAAACGACGAGTCCGAGCCCAGCGGTTCCGACAGTGAAAAGGATCAACCCGAGTCCGATTTTGACGAGACCCCAGACAAATGAAATGCGAACCCAATCGCGCCCTTCTCCGCCAGGGGGAAGCTGTTTGTCCACAGGCTTTCTTGGTTCGGATATCTTTTCGCGGTAAGTAATATCAGCGGCACGTGCTTGTTTATAACCAAAATATACGCTGACAATCCCGGTAGCCGCACTGACAATTGCGCAGACTAAGAAAATTGCGTCGGTTGACATGAGCGAGCCGCCTTCGGGTGAGCCTTCTTGGAGGAGCCTCTATGAGGAAACCCCATTGTCCACCGAAATGATCTCGTGCGTCAAGCCGGGAGAAACAGCCGGGGGGCAGGACCATCATCGCGGCCTCAGATCCCGTGCCTGGGCGGCCTTGATGTGCGCTCGTCCTTGCGCCAAGTCTGTCTGGAACAGCACTTTCCGACACTACTCCGCCGCTTGCATCTTGCCCCCCGGCAGCATCTCAAACACCTTGCCCCGCCACAGAATCGTCCTGCCCCAATAACTCGCCGCCCAGAACATGAACCCCATCAGGTCGCGTACCGGGTAAAGCACCATGAGGTCAAACCAGTTCCTGTCGCCCACCACCATCCGGCCCACCGCAATCGAAAGCGCCCACCGCGTAGCAACGCTCCAGCCCAGCAGCGCCAGTCCCAGCCATGGGTGACCCAGCCAGGCCGCTGCCGCGCAGGCCAGCAGCCCGAAGGGCAGGCTGAAGGTCAGCGCCGTCCCGAAATGCCCCTTGGGCCGCGAGAAGCGCGTGGACTTCATCCAGCGCACCTGGTGCTTCATCGAAGGCCAGAAGCTCGAATTGATGACCATGTGGTCGATGGCGTGGTGGCTCAGCACCACCGTCTGGCCCAGCTTGAAGGTCTCGTTGCCCAGGACAAAGTCGTCGGCGCAGTAGTCGGCCGTTACCTTGAAGCCGCCCATTCGCCGGATCGTCTCGCGGCGGAAGGCCATCGTCGGCCCCAGCACAAACTGCATCCCCTCCATCAACCGCGCCGCCAGCACCCCGGAGGTCATCTCCACACTCATTCCGACGGCCTCAAGCCGCGCCCACAACCCGCCTTCAGCCGCCACGCCGCGATACGGGCAGCACATCCCGCCCACCCGCTCGTCCGCAAACGGAAGCGCAACGCTGCGCAGATAGTCGGGGGTCACGCGCACATCGCTGTCGCCGATGACCAGAATCTCGTTTGCTGCTTCGGCCTCCATCCGCTCCATCGAGGCCACTTTGGCGTTGATGTACTCCGGCTCGCCACCGGTGGAAAGGAACTTGGCCGGAATCTCAGGGTAGCGCGCCGCCACGCGCCGCGCCGTCGCCAACCCTGGGTCGTCGGGCGAGCGCGTGCAGAAAAGAATCTCGTATTCGGGGTAGTCCTGCTCGAAGAAGGTGGCCAGATGGGCCTCCAACCCCGGCTCATCGCCGTGCAGAGGCTTCAGCAGGGTCAGCGGGGGGGTAAACCCCGGCCGCTCCTGAAGCCGCGCCAGCGCCGCCCGCCGCTCCCGCAGGTAGCCGGGCACGGCCCAAAGCACCATGCCGGCAAAGACCGTGGAGGTCACCAGTCCGAAGACGCCCAATGCAAGGAGAACGTACGACATGCAGGTACCAGCATAACTGGCGCGGGCAGAATCCAGCGATAAGGAATCGACTTTTGGGGGCATTACCGGAAAGGCGTCGCGAGGCGCGGCTACTGCTTCCGCGCGGCCGCCGATTTGGTCACTACCACAGGCCTGCGCAGGGGCACAATCGCCGCACCGCCGCTGGGCGCATTCTGCTGGAAGCGCGCCAGCATCTCCGTGCGCACGTACTCCACGAAACTCTGCATCTGCCGGTTCATCTCTTCCATGCGCTCACGCATCTGCAGGATGATGGCGATGCCGGCGATGTTCACGCCCAGATCGCGCGCCAGGTTCAGGATGAACTCCAGCCGCTCCAGATCCTCGTCCGTATAGAGCCGCGTGTTGCCCTCGGTGCGCGACGGCTTCAGCAGCCCCTCGCGCTCATACAGTCGCAGCGTTTGCGGATGAATCTCGTACATCTCGGCCACCGCCGAGATCATGTACGCGCCTTTGGATTTTCGTTTTGCAGCCATCAATCCACCAATCGGTGAGCGAGGAAGATTCCAAGAAACTCGGCTGTCGTCGACTTGCTCATGACCGCCTCTTTATGCCGCCGAATCAAGAGAAATCAGCTTGTCGCCACGCAGCCCTGTGATCTCTTCGGCAAAGGAGAGAAGATTGGGGTTCAGCAGAAGGCATGCTTCAACTGTGAGCCGCTCTTCCGATACAGGATTGGCCCACAGACAAAGGTCGACGATATTCCGGAAGCTCTGTAGTTCGGCTGCCATGCGGGCCTCATGGCGCGCCTTCAAGCTACGCCCCGCGGATGCGGGCTTTTCGGAGAACAGATTTGCAAGGAGACTTGGAGAGGCTTCCGCATCGCGGTTGACCAGAACGACGAAACTGAGGAGTGCGTGATCCGGATTTCCGAACTTCAACTGCCGGGCCGCTGTTATCAGATCGCCAGTAATACGCTCGATAACGGATTTGCTGGTCTCTTCGAGGCGTTCTTCCGCGGGCCGCCCGTCATGGAGAATGCGAATCTTCCAACTGTGCCGCGCAATCGTCTTTACTTCGCAGTATGCCCATGGTACTCCATCATAGGACAGACGTAGATCGGGGAGTTTGGAAAAACGCTGGCCAGGATCTTCGATGGCATCCACGCCCAGCCGGTGCGCGCGCCAAAACTCCGCGACCTTGCGCTCGTCAGCGGCATTCTCTCCCATGCGGTGGACAAAGAATCCGCGGAGTGGCGCATCCGCGCCGGCAGCGAAGGATGATGATCCTTTGCTCCTCGCGGCCTTACTCGAACTGGGACTCATACTTCCTCCTCTCCTCGGCGGTAGCCCTGCGGGCACTGATAAGCCGGATGCGCTCATCGGGCTCCACGTACACCACTAACAATACCCTTTCCTTCCTTGAGAAACCAATGGCGGACTCGCGCGATTCCTCGGCGGAATGAGCCAAATCCGGCTCAACGATGACAAAGGGATCGTCGAACACGGTTGCCGCCTCGAGAAAGCTGACTTTGTGCTTGAGCAAGTTGACTGCGGCCTTGCGGTCGTCCCACTCAAACCCCTCCCATTCCAATTCGTCCCCCTCCGCAATGCTTTACATCTTGTCGAACAGCGCCACCCGCGGGTCCTGGTTGTTGAGCCTGGCCAGCTCGCGCATGATCTCGCGGCTGCGCTCGTCCTGCAGGTGCGGAACAACCACCTCGATGGTGACGATCTGGTCGCCGCGCTGCTCCGGCTGCTGGGCGTTCTCCACGCCCCGCTCCCTCATGCGCAGCTTCTGCCCGCTCTGCGTGCCGGGAGGAATCTTCAACTGCGCCCGGCCGTCGATCGTGGGCACGTCAACCTTGGCTCCCAGCGAAGCCTCGGCGATGGTCACCGGAACCGTCAACTGAATGTCGTCGCCCACGCGCGTGAAGACCGGGTGGGTCCCGGTGCGGACGATCACGAAAAGATCGCCAGGCGCGCCGCCGTTCACCCCCGCGTTGCCCTTGCCCTGTAGGCGGATGCGCTGCCCGTCGCGGGTTCCCGGCTTCATCCGGAAATCAACGGACTCGCTCCGGCTCACTACACCCTCGCCCTGGCAGGTCGGGCACTGGCTCGGCGCGCGTCCCGTTCCGTTGCACCGGGGGCAGGTGATATTGAACTTCATCCGCCCGCCCATCTGGGTCACCTGGCCAGTTCCGTTGCACTCCGGGCACTGCGCCGATCCGCCGGTGTTCGTCATCCCGTGGCAGGTCGGGCAGGTCTCCATGCGATCCACCTGGATGCGCGCCTGACCGCCGCGAATGGCAGTCCAGAAGTCCACCGTGGCCTGGTACTCAAGGTCGGTGCCCGGCTGCGGGCCGCGCGGGCGTTGCGGCTGCTGCGCACCGCTGAAGATCCCGGAGAAAATATCTTTGAAGCTGCCCCACGAGGCCGAACCGGCGCCCGCCTGCTGCCCCGGATGCTGCCCCGGCCCGCCCTGAAACCCCGAAAAGTCAAAGCCGTCGAAATCCACCGGCACGCCGCCGCCCGCGCCCTGCTGGCGCGCATAGGCTTCGGCCGTCGCCGGATCGATCTGGTCCGAGTAGAAGCCCACCTGGTCGTAGATCTTGCGCTTCTTCTCGTCGCTCAGCACGTCGTTGGCCTCGGAGATTTCCTTGAACTTCTCCTCAGCTTTCTTGTCGCCGGGGTTGACATCGGGATGATACCGCCGGGCCGCCTTCCGGAAGGCTTTGCGAATCTCCTCCGCTGTCGCCGTCTTCTTCACGCCAAGCGTGCCGTAATAGTCCTTGTTCTGCGTCGTGGGCATAGTCTGTTTGGGCTCGTTTCCTTCTTAGGTGCAACTACCGGTCTTATCTTCCCTTGCAACTCGCGGGCTCACAGGTCGATCTTCCATTGTGGAGACTGCTAATGCTCGCAGCCGGCTCAGGCGATGGCCCGGGACTCCGCATTCTCCTGGGAATGGTTCACGAGCCGCGGACGAATCGCCTCGCGAATTGCCGTTTCCTCCGCGTCCACAGCAGACTCCAGATCGAAATCCATCTGCAATCGCATCCAGAACTCCGGTGACATGCTGAAGTACCGCGCCAACCGCAGCGCCGTATCAGCTGTAATCCCCCGCCGTTCCCGCACAATCTCAGAGATGCGAGTCACAGGCACGCGCAGCTCGATTGCTAGTGCATTGGACGACAGACCCAGCGGCTTCATGAAATCCTCGCGCAACATCTCTCCGGGATGCAGTGGCGGCATCCGCGCGCCGTCTTCCAACTCCGCGCCCTCAAGCGCCGGCTCAGTGGCAGTTGACAATCTGGACCTCATAGGCATCCCCATCCCTCCATGCAAAGCAAATTCGCCATCGCTCGTTGATCCGCAGGCTCCATTGGCCTTCCCGGTCCCCCTTCAGCGGCTCCAGACGGTTGGCCGGCGGCAAATAGAGTTCTTCCAGCCGCGATACGCGATGAATCTGCCGCAACTTGCGGAACGCCACACGCTCAAGCGCGGCATACCGCCGGCTATGGCGATGGTCGAACACCTTCCCGGTCTCTTCGTCGGCAAATAAGCGGATCATGCTTAACGCTTATCGTAACACGGGAAACGATAAAGACGAAGCCACCGCTCTTTGAACAAGAGTACTGGGAGCGCAAAAAGGGCAGCCCTATGCGGGCTGCCCTTCTTGCTCCCAGGAGCGAGAGACTGAGTTCAGGAGCGGCGGATCAGTGCGCCGCGGGCTTGTGTGCCGCTGTCGGCTTGTGCACCGGAACAGGCTTCTTCTTCTCCGGCACAACGACGCCGTCGCGGAGCACGATCTGCGCCGATTGCGCGGTGGTCGCCGTAGCCGGAATCTGCGTGTAGGTGTCGTAGGTTCCATCCAACTCCGCTTGCCCCTTGGACGCCAGCCCAAACTCGAAACCCGCGGCTGGAATGGCCTTCTCGGCCAGCGGCGCCTTCAAGTTGACGATGAAGTCGGGAACCTTGGCATCCTTTGCGTCCTGGGTCACGGCGACCTTGATGACCGAGGCGGAAGCCTCGATCACAATTCCGGGAACCGGGGTCGCCTGATCCTTCATGAGCGCCCAGAGCTTATCGGCGTCTTCCTTGGCACCGAAAGCCAGAACCAATTCCTTGTCGGCCAGAGCCAGAGTCTTCAGATCCGGGGTATTTACCAGAATCTCGTGAATCTTCTCAGCCTGGGTCGGCGCCGGCTTGAGGACAAAGTTCGACGGGAAGACGGTCTTCGCCGCCTGAGCCTTCAGGTCGTCGAGTCCATCTAGCCCGCCGTGGTACTTCTTGTACCAATACTCGAGCTTCTTCCCGATCACCGGCTGGTAGTTGACGGGCGCAAAAGCGAGCGCGCGGGCATAGAACCACACCGCGTTCACCGCGTCCGGCGGAGTCTCCTTGACATAGGCTTCGGCAATGTTCAGAGTGTCAACCAATCCAGGGCCCTTTTGGGTGTCTTCGGGCGAAAACAGCATCAGCTCCTGCGTGTACTCGGCGACGCCGGCCTTGACGTCCTTCTTGGAGAGGATGTCGTCCAGGGCGATGGCCGAGTGGTAGGCCGGGTAGGTGGCGCCGGTCAGCTTCTTCCACTCGTCATCGGAGGTCTTGGCGGGCTTGGGAGTCGCCAGGCCCTTCTGGGCCAGCGCCGCGGCATCGTCGCATGTCTGCGCATCGCTGGTCTTCTGGCACTGCTTCTTTTTGATCACCACCGAAAGGTAGATGGCCTTCGTGTTGTTGGGATCCAACTGAAGCAGGCGGTTTGCCGCGCTGAGCGTATGGTCGTCGTCGTTCAGGCCCTGGTAGGTATCCAACAGCATGTCGAGTACGGCCGGCTTCACCACGCTCTGTGGATAGGTTTGCAAAAAGCTCTCCAAGGCCGCGGCTTTGGCCTTCGGATCGCTCTGTGTGGTTGCCATTTGATAGGCATTGAACTCGGCCGGATCCTTGATGGTGATCTGGTCGGAATCCTGTGCTCGCAGCGTGGGCGCGGAAACGAGGCTAATGCTCGCCAATGCCATCACAGACGCAAAGACAAACTTTTTCATTCAGTGCTCCTGGGAATTGCCGAAATGGAGATCGATATTCAAGCACTCGCTCACGGAAGTTGCAACCGTACAGTCGGGCGGTTGAGTACCGGGGTATGGGTAAAAGATACCACGGCTCCCAATGCGGTGTTGGAAGGATTATAGAAAGCCCTGCTCTCCGTGACAAGCAAAGTTGCGCAGGAAAAGAATAATTGTTTCGCAAGCCGCGCCGCGCGGCCCCTCGACGCCCTTCCGGCGCTCACGCCAAAGGCCTTTGCTGCCAGCCCGACCTTCGCCTTCCAGATAAGAGGCAGCCTTCCGGCCGGTTGTGTCCCAGTCCCCTCGGATGGCCGATCGCTCAAGCGCATGTCGGCTTAGACACCGGGCCGGAGAAAACTGTTCCTGGGCTTCCATGCGGGCGCCCCACCTGGGCGCCCGCTGGGCACCGCGTCTCTGTCATAGCGTCTAGGGTGGGACAGTATGGGCCTGGCTCACTTCATTGCAGCAGCCGCACCAGTTCGGCCTGTTCGGCCAGGAAGGCGTCGTGGCCGTGGTCGCTGACCATCTCCCGGTAGTCGGCCTGCGCGCCGGCCGCGCGAACTGTATCGGCAAGGCGGCGCACAGCGGGGGCCGGAAACAGCCAGTCGGAGCTGATGCCGACAAAACTCAGCCGGGCGCGGATGCGGCTGAAAGCTTCCGTCGCCGAAGGGAATCCGCGCAGCGGATCCCAGGTATCCATGGTGCGCAGAATGGCCAGGTAGGAGTTGGCGTCGAAGCGGTCGATAAATCGCTGCCCCTGGTGGTCCAGATAGCCGGCGATGTCGAAGCGCCCGCCAATAAGGCCGCCGCCCTGGTCGTCTAGCCCCCAGGGATCTTCGCCGTTGCGGTTAGGATTGCGCCCATAGCGCTCGTCGAAAAGCGCCGCGGACTTGTAGCTCAGCATGCCGATCTGCCGGGCCAGCGCCAGCCCTCGCCGTGGAGGACGCTGCGGCAGATAACGCCCGCCCTCCCATTCCGGGTCGTGCAGAATCGCCTGGCGCTGCAGATGATTGAGCGCCAGCCCCATAGCCGAAAGCGGCGCTACGCCAATAATCAGCGCCCGCTCCACGCGCTCGGGATTCAGAATCGCCCAATCCAGGGCCTGCATTGCCCCGATGGAGCCGCCCAGAACCAGCCGCAGCCGGCGGATGCCCAGCGAATCCAGCAGCAGCGCCTGCGCTCGCACATTGTCGCGGATCGAAACCAGGGGAAAGTCCGGGCCATAGACCGCGCCTGTCTCCGGATCCACCGAGCCGGGCCCCGTCGAGCCATAACAGGAGCCCAGCATGTTGATACAGATTACAAAGTCGTGCTCCAGTGACAGGACCGCCCCCGGGGCGAAGATCTCAGGCCACCACGAGCCTACAAGCGCCGAGCCGGTGAGAGCATGACACACCAGCACGGCATTGTCGCGGGCCGCATTCAGCCGGCCGTACACCGCATAATGCAGTGTTACGCCGGCCAGCGTGCGGCCGCACTCCAGCAACAGATGCTCGTCGAGCACAAAGTCGCCTTCGTAAGTGGGCTCCAGAAGTTTGGTTCTGGAGCCCTTACCTTGAGGCCCGGCCACGGCCGGGATTCCGGTTTCAGTCATCTCACTTATTGTGCAGCATGACCCGCGGTTGAGGTTGCGCCCGCGAAGACATACTTGACGGCCGCGCCGTTGGCCGCCTCGATCGCCTGGTCCAGATCCGCCAGAATGTCGCGAATATCCTCGATTCCCACGCTACAGCCGAACCAGCTCGGGAGTGACGCCGGTCGCCGCCTGCTCCTCAACTGAAAGCTGCTGGTGAGTGGTCGAGGCCGGATGGATCACCAGCGACTTGGCGTCGCCGATGTTGGCCACCAGCGAGAACAGCTCCAGCGAGTCGATCAGCTTCTTGCCGGCCTCGTAGCCGCCCTTGATGCCGAAGGTGACCAGCGCTCCTTTCCCGTTGGGCAGATACTTCTGCGCTCGCGTGTAGTAGGGGCTGGACTCCAGGCCCGGATAGTTGACCCACTCCACGCCGGGATGCTGTTCCAGATGCTTGGCCACGGCCAGCGCATTCTCCGAGTGGCGCTCCAGGCGCAGATGCAGCGTCTCAATCCCTTGCAGCAGCAGGAACGCATTGAAGGGCGAGAGCGCCGCGCCGGTGTCGCGCAGCCCCTGCACACGCGCCTTGAGGATGAACGCCAGCGGGCCGAAGGCCTCGGTGTAGATCAGACCGTGATAGGACGGGTCCGGCTCGGTGAATTCCTTGAAGCGCCCGGAAGCCGCCCAGTCGAATTTGCCCGCATCCACAATGACGCCGCCGATGGTGGTGCCGTGGCCGCCCAGGAACTTGGTGGCCGAGTTGACCACGATATCAGCGCCCCACTCGATGGGCCGCACCAGCGCCGGCGATGCCGAAGTGTTGTCGATGACCAGCGGCAGCTTGTGCTCATGCGCGATGGCGGCGATCTTCTCGATGTCCACCACATCGAGCTTGGGGTTGCCCAGCGTCTCGGTGTAGATGGCCCGCGTCTTGTCGTTGATGGCCGACGCGCAGCCCGTCGAAGTCGTCCGCATCGACAAACCGGACCGTGATGCCCAGCCGCGGGAACGTGTAGTGGAAGAGGTTGTAAGTGCCGCCGTAGAGCGAGGTGGTGGAGATGATCTCTTCCCCGGCCGAGGCCAGCGTGGTCAGGGTGAGGGTCTCCGCCGCCTGGCCCGAGGCCGTGGCCAGTCCGGCCACGCCGCCCTCCAGCGCCGCGACGCGCTTTTCAAAGACGTCGTTGGTGGGGTTCATGATGCGGGTGTAGATATTGCCGAACTCCTTTAGCGCAAAGAGCCGTCCGGCGTGGTCGGCGTCCTGGAACACGTAAGAGGTGGTCTGGTAGATGGGCACGGCCCGTGCGCCTGTGGTCGGGTCGGGCGATTGGCCGGCATGAACGGCAAGGGTGGCAAGATGCTGCTTCGATTCGGACATGATTGGCTCCTTCTGCTTTTTTGATTTTCAACCATTTTCACTGCTGTTGGGATGTGGTTCCTCAAACAGGCTGTCATCCTGAGCGGAGTCCGCCGCGGTGGACGAAGTCGAAGGACCTGCGGTTCGCCTTTCGGTACAAAAGTGAGAGACGGCGGGTGCCCCACCCTCGCCGCGTTCTTGTTTTTGCGGCTAGGGTGGGATTTTATTCACACCACAAACAGACGGCCCGAATCCTCTCCGGGACCCGGGCCGCCTGGCTTCAAGATCGATTGCGCTTAACGCATTCGCCTCTCAAGAGCCGCACGGAGGGGTCCGCACGCCATACACATACACATGGCCATGACCGCGATTCCGTGTTTCCTTGAGGTCGGCATTAAGGGCAGTATCAAGGGAAGCCGGGATGCGTGTCAAATGAGTTGCGGCCGGAACGTCCTGACGCACATTGAAGGTGAAGCAAGAATCGAAGCGGGCAGCGTGTTCTGACCCCTGATCTCTGACCCCTGCTCTTCACTCCTCCGCCTTCCAGACATAGGCGCCCGGCTGGGGCAGGCCGATATGCGC
This sequence comes from uncultured Acidobacteriaceae bacterium, assembly GCA_963799145.1. Taxonomy (GTDB): domain Bacteria; phylum Acidobacteriota; class Terriglobia; order Terriglobales; family Acidobacteriaceae; genus Telmatobacter. Next base: position 28,937 of record CAWCWQ010000027.1, read on the forward strand.
CAGCACGCGATAGACGAACTGGCGCGCCATCTCTGTGGAGTCGACGGGGCGATTGTAGAAGGCTGGAATGCAGGGAAAGATCACCGCGCCGGCCTCGGCGGCCAGCGTCATGTTGCGCAGGTGAATGCGATTGAAGGGCGTCTCGCGCACACACAGAATCAGCGGCCGGCGCTCCTTGAGCGTGACGTCGGCGGCGCGGGCGATGAGCGAGTTGGCCAGGCCGTGGGCGATGGCCGCCAGCGTGCCCATCGAGCAGGGCAGCACGATCATGCCGTTCGATGGATGGCTGCCGCTGGCGATGGCCGCGCCGATATCCGCATCGGAGAGCTGCACGGTCTTTGCGGGGGGCGCGCCGAGGAGCTTTTCCGGCAGATCGTTGCGCCCGCTCACGCCCAATTCCTCGGCCAGCACGCGCAGCGAGTTCTCCGAGGCCACAAAGTGGACGCGGGCCACTCGCTCATCCGCCTCCAGCGCGCGCAGCAGCTCGCGGCCAAAGACCGCGCCCGACGCGCCTGTGAGCGCCACGGTGAGGTTTGCGGCTTCCACTCGGTTATTCATTGCCGGGTACCCATCCTTGAGCAAGCATAAACGGGCGCGCTCTACCTTTGCTTGTTGCGGTGAGAGGCGTGCCGATGCAGCTTGCATTTCGGCGGAGAGGCTGTCCCCATCCTCAGGCCAGAGCAAGCGAGGCATGATCGCCGGCCATGACCATGAGACCGCCGTCGCGCGGCGATGCACCGATCTCGACTGCCGATCCTGGCCCAGCTTCCGATTCTTGCCCCATTCCAGCGTTATACGCCGTTGGGATGGGGAAATCCTAGCTGCGCATCTGTATTCGAGAATCGTGAAGTGAGCATCGATTCTGTTGCGTTTAGCAGAGTTTCTGCGCAAAAATCGACGGAATCGAAGGCTCTGTTCCCACATTGCGACACGGCGGAGGAGCTTCCTCTGCGCTCTTCCCTGGCGATTGAACGATTCTACTGGACTTAGGTTTCGTGGCTAGCCGGTTCGGCAAATAATCTGCAAGGTTTTCCGCTCAAAGAGAAATAAATATAGGGGGGTGGGGGTATTAATTTTCTGGTAACTAGCGTTTTGGAGGGGCAGGCATATGGCAGCGAGTTCACGGGCGTGGAGGCATCCCACGGGATTATTGTGCGCTGCCTTGAGGTAAATTTCGGCAAAGGACGACGGGAGAGCGGCGGATTTTGGTTCGTGTTCTCCCAGGTCCGAGAATGCGGACCTGGGGCACCCAGATGTGGATTATTGAACCCTGTGGGACATGAGCCACTCACCCGAAGGTGTGGCACCCGAATTCTCAGGACTTCTTTCGAGCCTGCTTAGGATCTTTCGCGCCGCTTGGCTGGGCCACACTGGACCTAGGTGGCTTCGGCTTCGCAACCGCTGGCTGCCGTCGAACCTACTTTTCCATCACCTCAACGCGACTCTGTAGGTCCTTCATTTGGCGAACGAGGTTCTCCATCTCGCTTTCGACAAGGATCCCGGCAGTTGCGATCGCTGAGAAGAAGGAACCCATGGGCATCAACGATGCCGACAGCTGGTGAGGATGAAGGTGTTTCTCATTGAGACGCCCCGTCTGATCAATCTGACGAATCTCAACGGGATAATCGAGCGATGCACCGTGCCTCGGGAGCCGTCCGCGAATCGCAGCCCATCCCTGCAAAACCAGAGGGATCAAACCGAGCAAGGATGCAATGGATCCTGCAATGTATAGGATTTCAAGGCCGGTTTCATGCTCCACTAGAAGCAGCCTGGTCTTCCCGTGGCCTAACATGTATCCGCGGCCTTGAAGGTCTCCATCGACCTCAGAGTAAAGAATTCCGGCTTCGTTCTGGAGCATATCGATGAGTACCCGATAATCGTCACAGGAGCCGACATTTTCGCGGAACTTCAACGACACGAATTGGTCGGCGCCTACATTCAAATGTTGCGCGGCGCTGCTGAATTTGCGCTTGAAGGATTCTTCGCGGTAGTCCATCCCAAACCCCCTATTCCTTATCACGATTTGAATTGCCGGGAGCCCCAGGTCTCGATTCTGAGAGCTGGGTCTGTGGGTCTGAACGCACCCTGGCTGATTGCAGCTTCTCATGTTTCCGGAGGGAGCAGGGGCCTTCAGGCTCCTGAATACAGCGGCTCAACGCGGGGCCTTTAGGCCCGGGTTTTGCTCGTCTCAGCCTGCATGTGGAGAGGCATGGGGTCCAGCGGGCCATGGGCAGCGGAACTGAAGGGATACGCGTCCGGCGTCTGCGCAAGCCCCCGGCGAACGGGGTTCTCCTCGATGTATCGCACGCAGCTTATGAACTTTTCTTCGCTCATGATCTGGCTCTCGTTGAAGCCGCGCATCCAGACATCGAGCTTGCTTTTCAAGCGGAAGGAGAACCCTCCCTTGATGAACTGCATGGCCTTTTCAAGCGAAACGTCGGGCGCGGGCGTAATCAGGGCGTGGAAATGGTCGGGCATGATTACGAAGGCATGGAGGAGGAATCTCCCCTGACTGCGATAGTCGAGTAAGGTTCGCTGGAGCAATTCCGCCGTGGCCGTGACCTGGAAAAGGCTGCGGCGTTGCGCCGTCACAGCGGTAACAAGATAGGTCCGGGTTTCCTGTGGCGCTAACCGCATGAGAGCAGCATAAACGAAATGCCCATGGCTAAAGTCATTCCTAATTCCAAAGCTGCATTCAGGGGCCTGAAGACATCTGCTTCCTCCGCTGCATTCAGGGGCCTGAAGACATCTGCTTCCTCCGGCAAGCACATGCTTGGGTTTCCTCCGAGCAGAGCAGCGGCCATCCGGTTGTACACTGAGCACATGAATTGCCGATTGCTTGCTTCCTCGATGATTGCCGCGGCCCTGCTTGCTGGGTGCCATTCCGGCTCGACGGCTGGAACGGGGCAGACCGCCAGCCAAAACTTCAAGGTCTACAAACTGCGCGGCAAGGTGGTTTCGACCGACGCCGCCAAGGGCGAGGCGACGCTGAACCATGAGGCCATTCCGGGCTTGATGGAGGCGATGACGATGCCCTACAAGCTCAAGGATCCGAGCATTCTGGGCGAGTTGCATCCGGGCGACGTGATTACGGCCGATGTGCTGGTCTCGGCGGACCCGAATGCGGACTACCTGCTCGATCATATTGTGGTGGTGGCGCAGGCCAAGCCGGATACCAAGCCGCCGGTCAGCTATCACGTGCCCGCGCCGGGCGACGCGACGCCGGACTTTAAGCTGCGCAACCAGGACGGGCGGCAGATTCACCTTGGCCAGTTCAAGGGCAAGGCGCTGCTGGTCACCTTCATCTATACGCGCTGCCCGTCGCCCGAATTTTGCCCGCGCGTGACGCGCAACTTCGCCGCGGTGGAGAAGCAGTTGGCGGCCACGCCGGCGCTCTATGCCAGGACGCACCTGCTGAGCGTGAGCTTCGACCCGGAGCACGATACGCCGGAACGGCTGCGGGCTTACGGGGCGAGCTATATCGGCAGCGACGCGCAGAATGCCTTTGCGCATTGGGATTTTGCCGTGCCGGAAAAGCCGGTGCTGGCGGAGATGGCCAAATGGTTCGACCTGGGGATGAGCGACGCGGCCGACGGATCGATTACGCACACGCTCTCGACCACGTTGATTGGCGCGGACGGCAAGGTGGCGCGGTTTTATCCGGGGAATGAGTGGACGGCGGAGCAGGTCTTTGCCGATGTGAAGCAGTCGGCGGGGATCGCGGGCTGACAGAGGCGCGGTCGTGGTCAGACCACTGGTATATAATTCAGAGTTTGAGCCACTTGCGGAATTCCGTTGAGACTGCAAGAAGTGTCAGGGCGCGACTTCAGTCGTGCCGGAAGAGCAACAAATCATCTTGGGCTTTAGCCCCTGCGGTTTTGTTTTCAGTAATTTGCATCTCCGCAGCGGCTAAAGCCGGAATCTAAACTGGCCATTTGCGGCACGACTGTAGTCATGCCCTGACACAGTACTGGAGTCTTTCCGCAGATTGCAAAGCCCGTCTCCTTCAACGCCGCAGTTTCTAGACAGGCCTTGCGAAGACCTCTTCAATAAAAGACAAGGAGCGTACGAACCATGAGTCATGGATTGAATATCCGCAAGGATGCGGAGCTGGATTTTCTTTCGCTGGGCGCGCTGGTGCACCGGCTCGATCCTGGGATTATCCCCTTCCGCAAGGCAACCGAATGCCAGATTCACGTCAGCGGCGGCGAGTTCAATGTGGCCGCCAATCTTTCCGACTGTTTTGGCATGAAGACGGCAATCGCCACGGCGATGTCGGACTATCCGATCGGCGAGCTGATTGCCGAGCGGGTGCGCGCCATGGGCGTCAAGCCGTTCTACAAGCACTTCAAGCACGACGGCGTCACGCGGGCCGAACATGGCCACGGTGTACAGCGACCGGGGCTTCGGCGTGCGCGCTCCCGTGGTCTTCTACAACCGCTGCAACGAGGCGGCTGGGCTGCTGAAGCCGGGGGACTTCGATTGGAAGGCGATCTTTGCCGGCGGCGTGAAGTGGGTGCATTGCGGCGGCATCTTTGCGGCTCTCTCGCCCACCACCGCGCCACTAGCCGCGGAGATGATGAAGGAAGCCAAGGCCGCGGGCGCCGTCACGTCGTTCGATCTGAACTTCCGCGAGAAGCTGTGGAAGATCTCCGGCGGCAACGAGCGCGCCGTCGAGACCATTGCCAGCATCGTGGAGAACGTGGATGTGCTGGTGGGCAACGAAGAGGACTTGCAGAAGGGGCTTGGGATTCCGGGGCCTGAGGTGGCGGCCAAGTCGAAGCTCGATCCCAGCGTCTTCTTCGGCATGATCGACAACGTGGTCAAGAAGCATCCGCATGTGAAGGTGGTGGCCACAACGCTGCGCGAAGTGCACTCGACGAACCGGCACAGCTGGAGCGCAGTTGCGTGGATTGACGGCAAGACCTACACCGCGCCGACGGCCGAGCTGGATGTGCTGGATCGCGTGGGCGGCGGCGATGGCTTTGCGGCCGGCTTCATCTATGGCCTGCTGAGCGGCGAAGCGCCAGAAGAGGCCATCAAGCTGGGCTGGGCCCACGGCGCGCTGCTGACCACCTTCCCCGGCGACACAACCATGGCCACCGTGGAGCAGGTGCGAGCCTTTGCCAAAGGCGGATCGGCGCGCATCCAGCGGTAGGCCTGTTGAGATTCACGGGCGAGAAGAGCAGGTTGGGATGGGCAGTCTGGCGCATGACCGCCCCATCCCGGCCTGGATGGCAGACGGCTCGCGCTACCCGCCCCTGAACAGAGGTTTTTGCCAGGCTAATCGCATCTGCCCGATCCAGGGCCGCCATGCCGCGACCAGCTTCGGCAACGGCTTCATCCACCCCCGTATCAACCCGCGAATCTGCGGCGAACTGCCGGTGCGCTAAATCAAAGTGGAAGAATCTGGGCGTGCCGGAACCTACTTCTTCAGCTTGGCTCGCACCCAGAGCGTGCCGAAGACCGGCAAAGCCGCAATCAGCACCACCAGGAAAGCTGGGAACCCGACATAGCGGTAGCTGTCAGCGTAGCTGACCGTGTGGTGGCCAAAGACGTTCCACCCCAGAAGCGCAAAGATGGCCGCGCAGGTGGCGGCGAAGAAGGTGAAGAACGCAGCCGCAAAGGCCAGCAGAAGGCTGGTAAACAGCCCGAAACCCGCCAGAGGAAAACCGAGAACGGTTCCACCGGCGGGGCGTTCGGTCTTGGCGATTTCGATCATCTCCATCGGCTCCGTGGTCTAGAATACAGCTTGATGCCGGCCGGCGCACAAATCGAACTTTGGCCCGCGGAGAAGGTTGCGGCGCAGGTGGTTATGAACCAGGCGCCGAACGGAGTCCGCTACGCTTTTTGGGGCGAAACCCGCGTCTCTGAGCCCGATCTAGATCGGCTGGTAGGCGCAGTGCCCGCCACACTCTCCGCCGCGCTAGAAAATCGCGCCTACTATTTTGTTCCTCTGGCCATTGCCGACACGGGCGAAACCATGATCGCCCCCACCTACAGCGTCGATCTGGGCGACCGCGCCATCTGCCACCGCAACGCGGTCTTCGGCTCGACCGAGGCGGTCTTTCTTTCTACGCGGCTGGTCGAGGATCGCTTTGGGCTGGCCTTCGAGTTCTTCATCAACGTGGCCCACAACTTTGTCGAAGCCGCCGGCGTTCCGGAGAGCTTCTCCACCCTGGCGTGGTCGCAGGCCGAGGCCCAGGTCCGCGGTGAAACCAGCCAGGACGCCTGGGAGACACGGCGCCGCGCGCAGGACAATCGCAACGGCAACGGCCAGAAGATCGTTGACGAGCGCTCCCGCAATGCCTACTACGAGTCGGCCTTCTCCGATTCGCTGGCGATTTACATGCTGTCGATAGCCGTGGACTTCGACTACCACGATTTGCGCGAGCGCGAGTACCCGCTGCTGGCCGCCCCGGCCCTCGCCGAGCGCCTCCGCCATGTGGCCAGCCTGTTCCCCGCCAACCCCGGCTACGAGTTCCAGGTCCTCTACCGGCGCAAGGGTTAGAGCCGCATTGCGCGTCTCGCAACGGCGGGTTGGCTGTCGATGGATTCGATCAGCCACTCGCGGAAGATCAAGAATCGGGGACAGCGTTTGGCTATCTTCTCGGGGTCGATCATTGCAAGCAGCTTGCTGGCATGCTCGATCTTGCCATATTTGCCTTTGTTCGATCTGTCCCTTTGTGCAACTTCTGTCGCCTTCTCAAGCTTTGAAAATTTGTCTGCCTTGGATTCTCTTTCCAGATCGGGGCGTTTAGGCAGCTTGTCTTCTTTGAAGTTGGGCCTATAAAACAATTCCAGTGCATCCGGATCGGCGACGATCCAGGCCTCCATGCATTGCACCATCAGATGAACGCGTTCGGCCAGATCGTCGGATAACTCCCAACCGTCTCCTTGTCCGCGGACGCCAACCCCCTCCTTTTGCCGGAGGTGCGCTACGCGAACCTCCGAGTCCTTCGCCTTATTCGCGGGGACTGGGCCAATTTCGGTCTCCGAATCTACAAGCAGTGCGTTGATCCGCTCACGATTGACCTCCACGGCATTCTTGAATGCCCTGTACGCCTGATCTCTTCCACCGCAACAAACGAATCTCAGACTTCCACGCTTCTCTCTTGCCTTCGACCTTTCTTTCACAAACAGCGCGTCGAATCCCCGACGCAATTCCTCTTGAAGAGAAACTGTGCTCCCGCCGCCTTCGATGTATACAGCTATCTCGGTCACAGGTTGCCCCCGATTTCGCCGATGCGCCAAATCTCTCCAAGCCGGTACTTCTCCAGCCAGAAACGCAGCTTCTCAGACTCCACTCTTTTTAGAACTGTGCCGCCGCGGTACTCGCATACCAGCACCGAATCGGCAACTTCGGTCAGCGCGGAAACCAGAGCGTCCGAGTGCGTGGTGACGATCAACTGCGTTTTTTTCGACGCTTGTTGCAACAAGTCTGCCAATAGCGCAAGTGCGTCGGGATGCAAGCCGAGTTCCGGCTCCTCCATGCAGATCAATGGTGGCTGCGTGGGAGAAAGCAACTGCGCCAGAATCGCCATGAAGCGAATCGTCCCATCCGAGAGCCGCGTAGCTGGCACTGGCTGCCTAAGTCCACCCTCATGAAGATAGAACTGCACAGTTCCGCCTTCAATCCGAGTACTATATCGATCGAATCTGGGCAAGAATCTCTTCAAATAACTGTTGAATTCCGACCACGCGCTGGAGTGCTCCAATTGGTTAAGAACTAATCCCAGGTTCCTTGCATCAGGCAGTAAAGACCCTGAGGGAAGATCTGCCGGCTGCGGCTCACGAAGTTGACTGTAGCGGCCGAAGCTCCAATCGCGAAAAGACTGAATACGTGCAAACTGCAATCCTAATTCTGTCAATTCTGGATAGGAGACCGGATCTTTGCGTTGCGACAAGACTGATTCGTCAGGTGCCAATGTTTGTCGTTCGAGATGGCGTTCGCTCCGTTTACCCCCGAAAGGCGGAGAAACATTGATTACTGGATTGCCCGCCTGAAATCGGTAAAAAAAGAAAACATCTTTAGCTGCTTTGTCGGTTTTCTCCGCGTTTTCTATCACTTCGTCCGTTACCTCGACGCGCTGACCGGCTGCGGTAAACGCGAGACGATAGCGTATGTCAGTGGGGTAGTTACGAAAACCAAGCGGAGGTCTCAGAAAATCCAAATCGATATATGCCTCAATAGCCACGGCCCCGCTGGGCTGTTGGCCCTTCCAGTACCACTCCCGAACGCCACCACCGTCACGGATAGCGTTCGCAAACCCCGTTGGGGTCGCGTGCAGCAGTTCAATCCCCTCAATCAGATTGGACTTTCCCGAGCCGTTTGGTCCGATCAGGACGTTCAGCGGGGTCAGCGGTATCGGCTCCGAATCCGGAGGAAAAGATAGAAGCCCGTCCAAGCGCAAGGATTTCAGGAACGGCATTTTCGCCTCCAACGGGTGTTGCAGCCAAGATACAACAGATTATTGTACCGGGCCTGGGCGCCCCGCCCTCGGCGCGCCTCTGTTCTTGCGCCTGGATTGCGGTCGATTGGGATCGTGTTGTCTCGCAATCGAAAAAGGCGAAGCGAAAAATCCCGCTTTGAACAGAGGTTCAAGTACCCGCGCAGTCTATTCATCCCGGTTCCGCCGCATCTCGAAAGGAGCATCTCGTGCGCATCCTCCATCTCCTCGCAGCCGTCTTCAGCCCATTCCTGCATGCGAATCCGGGGTGGGCCGATCGTCCGAATCAGTTCGCGCTTTTGCCGCCGCCGAAGATCTTTTGCAGCAGGCTGCGGTGGTCGGCGGAGTGGTCGCAGGTTTCCGTGGGCGCGGTGCCGTCGAGGAAGGCTACGGCGTCGCTGTCGGGACAGGCGTCGTCGCTGAGCAGTTTGCTGGCCTTGTCGATGGCGACGATCTCGACGCCACCAGCCGGCGAGAATTCGTGGGCGTCAGAGTATTGCGGAAGCAGGACGGCCTTCTTCATGAAATCGGCCCAGATGGGCGCGGCGGCTTCGGCGCCGTGGATCTTGACGTCGGTGTAGTCATCGTTGCCGACCCACACAATGCACAGCAGATTGGAAGTGTAACCGGCGAACCAGGCGTCGTGATCCGTGCCGGTTTTGCCGGCAGCGGGCGCGGTGAAGCCGAGGGTGCGGGTGCCGGCGCCGGTGCCGTGGTTGATGACGTTCTCCAGCATGTTGGTGGTGAGATAGGCCGCGCGCGGGTCCAGCACCTGCCTTGAATTAGGCGTGTAGTCGGTGACGATGTCGCCGGTTGTAGTGCGCACGCTGGCAAGCATCCATGGGTCCAGATGCAGGCCGTTGTTGGCGAAAACGGTGTAGGCGCCGGCCATGTCGAGCGGCGTTGCGTCGTAGGAGCCGATCGCCATGGAGGGCGTGCCGCGTGCGCTCTTGATGCCGGATTCGCGCGCCAATGCGGCCACGCGATCGAAGCCAACCATTGAGGCGAGGCCGATGGTCGCATTGTTCAATGATTTCTGCAAAGCGAATCGCGCCGTCACCTGGCCGAAGTAATCGTTCGCATCGTTGCGCGGCGTGTATTCGTAAGGCGTCCCTACGCCATAGGTGGTCTGCTCGTCGGAGAGCATGGTGAGCTGGGTAAAGACCTTCGTCTGACCGGAGAGAATGCTTCCTTCGATCGACGTGTTGAAGGCGCTGGCGTATACAAAAGGTTTGAAGATGGAGCCCGTGGGACGGTGCGCGACGGCGTGGTTGACCTGGCTGTTGCCGTAGCTGCGGCCCCCGACCAGCGCCAGAACCTGGCCGGTATGGGGATTGAGCGCGACGAGCGCGACTTGGGGATAGAGGTAGGACTTGCCGGCCTTCTTGTCGCGGGCGTGAAGCCTGTCAACCTGCGCATCGACGACGTGGATGGTCTCTTCGACAGCGGCGGTAGCTTCGCGCTGCAAGTCGGGATCGAGCGAGGTATAGATGCGCAGGCCTTCGCGATTGAAGTCGCGCTCGCCGAGTTTTTGCAGCAGCTGATCGTGGACTAGATCGACGAAGTAGGGCGCCTCGTTTGCGTCTACGCTGACTGAGGTGAGATGGAGCGGCTCGGCTTTGGCGCGCTCAGCCTCTTCTTTGGTGATAGCGCCCGTTTCCACCATCGAATCGAGCACAAGATTGCGGCGGTCAATGGTGCGCTCGGGATGGCGAAAGGGATTGAAGTAGCTGGGCCGCTGGATGATGCCTGCAAGGAACGCGGACTCTGCCAAATCGAGCTGGCGCATATCCTTGCCGAAGTAGATCTGCGAGGCCTCGCCAAAGCCATTGATGGAGAAGCTGCCGCGCTGGCCGAGGGGAACCTGGTTGGCGTACATCTCGAAGATCTGCTTCTTCTGGAAGCGTTCTTCAAGATGGAGGGCAACTACGATCTGGGATATTTTGTACTTGATTGTGCCGGTGTCGGCGACGATGAGCAGCTTCGCCAGTTGCATCGTCAGCGTAGATGCTCCGCCACGATGCTTGCGGTCGCCGATCACGTCATGCCAGGCCCAGCCCAACATGCTGAAGTAATTGACGCCGCCGTGCTCGAAGAAACGCCGGTCCTCGATAGCGAGGACGGCTTGCACCAGGTTGGAGGGAATCTCGTCGTAGGAGATCAGCCGGCGCTTGGTGCGGTTGACGTCCTCGCTGAGGCCGGTGATGAGCAGCGGCTCCAGTTCATAACTCGCCAGCGGCTGGCCATGATCGTCGGTGATGGATATGACGAAGCCTGAATCGACATGTATCGTTGCGCTGTCTTGCGCGTGATACGACTGCGGGCCGGGGCGCACGGTGATGGCGGGCCCTTTCGTCGAGTAGGTGCCCAACTCCGAGATTTGCGCGGCCCCATCAGCCGAGTAACCGGCCTCTCGCAGCTCGTTGGCGAGGAGCCGTATGGAGAGCTTTTGCCCCGGACGGACCTCGCGCGGGGCGGCGTATATCTTCGCTGTGCTGGCGTAGATGGGCTGCTTGAGCCGCTCATCCACAACGTGCCGGTATACGACGTAAAAGAGGCCGAAGACGATAGAGACGACGATCACACCGATTGCAAAGATCATCAGCGCCATGCGCAGCAGCAGCTTCGCCCAGTGACGCTTTCCCCTGGGCCTTCGCCATCTGATTCTTACTGCAATCGCTGCCATCGCTGTTCCTGTACCTAGCTTCTAGCTGTTAGCTATTAGCTTTTAGCCGTTCTGTGCTGGGAATAGGTCTGTGACCGTATGAAGATGTACAAAAAGTTGGGTGCCCCAGGTCTCGATTCTGAGACCTGGGAGAGCACGATCTCAACGTACGAAATCATCCGGTCATAGACATACCTCTTGCAAACTCAATACCGCTGGGTGCCCCAGGTTCCTCGCATTTGGGGACCTGGGTAAGCACAAAATCATCAAGATGCGGTACTAGCCTTTGCAGACTCAATACCGCGCGTTCACGCAAGATTGGCTAATAGCTAATAGCTAAGAGCTAATAGCTGCCTTTAGGGTGCAATCGCCGTCTACAGAGCATCTTCTTCAGCGCGAGTCTTAACCAACGCGACCACCTCCGGCAACGCCACATCCACGCTGGTTGCCGTCGAACGCGTCTGTAGCTCGACAAATCCACCGGCGGCCTTCTTGCCCACATTGATGCGGTAGGGGATGCCAACCAGGTCCGCATCCTTGAATTTGACGCCGGCGCGCTCGTCGCGGTCATCGAGCAGCACGTCGAGGCCCGCGGCTTCAAGCTCGCGGGCAAGTTTTTCGCCGGTCTCGGCCAGCGCCGCATCGGACGCGTTGGTCACCGTAACCACCACCGTGAAAGGCGCGATGGATGCCGGAAGCCAGAAGCCGTTCTTGTCGTTCGCCTGCTCGACAGACGCCGTGAGAATGCGCTCGATGCCGATGCCGTAGCTGCCCATGATGGGCGTGACTTCCTTGCCGTTCACGTCCAGCACGCGCGCGCCCATCGACTCCGAGTACTTGTAGCCGAGCTTGAAGATGTGGCCGATCTCGACGGCCTTGCCGACGACCAGCTTGCCCGCGCAGCCATCTTTCGGGCAACCTTCTCCCTCGTTCACGCTGCGGATGTCGGCGAGCTGCGTCCAGTTGAAGTCGACGCCGGGGGTTACGTTGCGGTAGTGGTAGTCCAGCTTGTTCGCACCGGCGACCATGTTCTTGCGGCCTTCGAGCGAGTTGTCGACGACGACGGTAAGGCCGCCTTCAAGCAACTTGGCGCTCGGCGTGAGACCGACTGGCCCAAGATAGCCTGCTGGGCCGTTGAAGTATCGCGCAAGCTCTTCGGCCTGCATCGTGCGCAACTCGGCAGCGCCTACGACTCCGAGCAGCTTGGTCTCGTTCACTTGATGATCGCCGCGCAGAAAAGCCGCAACGCCGAGCCATGCATCTGGAGCTCCCGCAGCGCCCCGCTTCAACGCCATATACGCGACACACTTGATATCGGAGGCCTCTGAGATCTTGAAGAACGCGGCCACGTCGGCAATCGCGGCGCATCCAGGCGTATGCACCAACTCCGGCAGGCCATCGCCGGTCGGCTCCATCTCGACAACGGGATTGAGGCGCGAGGTTGCCTTCTCCGTATTGGCCGCGTAGCCGCAAACCGGACAGCTCGCGATCAGGTCTTCGCCGGCATCGGTGTAGACCATGAACTCCTGCGATTGCGAGCCGCCCATGGAGCCGGAGTCTGCCTCGACGGCCACGAATTTGAGTCCGCAGCGGGTGAAGATCCTGCGATAGACGGCGTCGTGCAGCTCGAAGCTCTTGTCCAGGCCGGCCTTGTCGATGTCGAAGGAATAAGCGTCCTTCATGATGAACTGGCGCACGCGCAGCAGGCCCGACTTGGGCCTCGGCTCGTCGCGGAACTTGGTCTGAATCTGGTACCAGATCTGTGGCAACTGCTTGTAGCTGCGCAGCTCGCTGCGGGCGATGGTGGTCATGATCTCTTCGTGGGTCATGCCCAGGCAGAGGTCGGCGCCCTTGCGGTCCTTGAGCCGGAACATGTTGTCGCCCATGCCCGTCCAGCGGCCGCTCTCGACCCACGGCTCCTTTGGCAGGATGGCCGGCAGGTAAAACTCCTGGCCGATCTTGTCCATCTCCTCGCGAACAATGCCGACGATTTTATTGATCGAGCGCTGGCCGAGGAAGAGGTAGCTGTAGATGCCCGCGCCGAGCTGGCGAATGTAGCCGGCGCGAAGCAGGAACTTGTGACTGGCCACCTCGGCGTCTGCCGGGGCCTCGCGGAGAGTAGGTACGAAGAGCTTTGACCACAGATGCATAGAGATGAATGCGTGCTTTCCCGTCCGCCTGCCACGCCAGCGACGAAGTTGGCGTCGATGCGATCCTCAGGGCCGGTGATCGCCGGGAGCCTGGCTTGGCGGTGGACGCAATACGATGTACGGCAAACCTCATTCTAAATGTTCAGGGCCGTGGCAGTCGTTCGACGCCCGCCAGGTTGCCTCGCAGGCCGCATTACTCGTCCCCGCGCCGCTCGCTCCAGCCGAAGGAGTTCTCAAAGTGGACAAACTCTTTCTTTTGTCCTGGCACAAGATAGACGCTGAGCACATCGAAGCGCACCGGCGGCGCGGTCTCCTGTGGTAGCTGGCGCACGTACTGGCGAGCCAGCCGGCGCAGAGTGTGGCGCTTGTGGGAGTCCACGGCAACCTCGGCAGGAGTCATGTCATGGGAGGTGCGGGCCTTTACCTCGATGAAGCACAGCATCGGCCCCTGCCAGGCGATCAGGTCAACGTCGCCAGGCACGCTGCCTGAAGACCAGCGGCGCGCTACGACGATGTAGCCTTTGCGGCGCAGATAATGGAAGGCCGCGTCCTCGCCGTCGATGCCGGCCTCAAGATGAGAGGGAAGCGCCGATGCGCCCCCCCGCCGGCGCGCGAGCTGTTTCAAGCCGGCCAGCGTCCGCTCCGCATAGTCGATGCGCATCCGCTCCATCCATCCCATGGCAAACCATTGTCGGCCAGCCGGGCAAAAGGCGCAAATGCAAAAGAGCAAGAGGGGCTGCTCTGTCGCGCCAACCGGCTGTGCCGCGCAGGGCGCTGTGGACGTTAGCATGGAGATAATCGCATGCAAGGCCAGACCTTCAATTCCGCAGCAGCACGCCCGAAGAAGGCCACAACAGCTTCGATTGTGCTGGCCTTCGCGTCCGTCTACTTCTTCTGGGGTTCGACCTATGCGGCCATTCGGATTGGGGCGGCCCAGATGCCGGCGCTGCTGCTGGCAGGCACGCGCTATGTCATCGCGGGCGCTGTTTTGCTGGTCTGGTGCCGCTGGCGCGGGCTTCGTCTGCTGGGAACATCGAAGACCATGATCACATTGAGTCTCGTCGGGCTGCTGCTGCTGGGCGGAGGCAATGTGAGCCTGGTCTATGCGGAGAAGACCGTTCCCAGCGGCCTGGCTTCGCTTCTCTTTGCCGCTACTCCGATCTTTGTAGCACTGATCGAAATGCTGCTGCCGGAGGGCGAGAGCTTGACGATGCGCGGCTGGCTCGGCCTGCTGCTGGGCATTGCCGGACTGGCCGCACTGCTCTGGCCTTCGATTCAAAGCGTCACTGGCGGCAACCGCGCTCTGCTCGGCGCCATTGCCGCGCTGCTCTTCGGCGCGCTCTCATGGGCGGCGGGCAGCGTTCTATCCCGGCGCGCGCGCTTGCCGATGAATAGCTTGGTTGCGGCAGCTTGGCAGATGCTAGTGGCCGGCGTCTGCTGTACTGCATTGGGTTCGGTGCTGGGCCAGTGGCCTCAATTTCACCTGAATGCCGACTCCATCGGGTCGCTCGCGTATCTCGTCACCGGCGGTTCGCTGCTGGGCTACACGTGCTTCATCTATCTGCTCGAGCATGTTCCCGTGGCCAAGGTCTCGTCGAATGCCTACGTAAACCCTTTGGTTGCGGTCCTGCTGGGGATTCTCTTCCTCCACGAGCGGCCGGTGGCGGCGGAGTTCGCAGGCATGGCGGCCATTGTGGTCGCAGTGTTCCTGCTGACCACCGCGCAGGTGAAGGCCAAGCTGCGGCCCGTTGAAGAACTGGAGCAGTTGCCGGGGGAATAAAGCCGCTCCTCCTACTTGATCAGCAGTCCCCAGACCACGGAGACGACGCCGCCCAGCGAGAAGACGATGCCCGCATACCAATAGGCGCGCTTGCGCGTGAGCAGCGTGACCGAGGTGATGACCAGGCCGATCTCCAGCAGAGCCTCGCCCAGATCGAAGAAGTTGGCTTGATGTTCGGCCAGCCTCACCTCGTCTTCCAGCGCCAGAGCCTCTTTCTGTTCTTCCTTCAGATCATCGGCCCATTTTCCCTGGTGGTCGGCATAGCCCTTGGCGATCTTCTTTGCGGCGTTCTCGTCGGCGATGGTCACCACACCAAGAAGATCCGTCACCAGGGCCGTGTCGTAGGCGCGGTTCTTCTTGGCCTGGTATTCGTTCCACGTGTCGCTGGCCTTGGCCTGCTTGAGCACAGCCTCGGTGTGGGTGCGATGGCCAAGTACGGTGACAACGGCCACCAACACGGCCAGCACGGTCATGGTCAACGCGACCGGCCGCAGCGAAGATTCATGCGCACCGTGTTCGGCGTGCTCCTGCAACTCCTGGGCTTCGTTGGCTTCCATGGGGATAGACCTCCTCCTAGTACGTTCTCAGAGCCTTTTCCAAAAGAACCTGCCGCGCCAGAGCTTCGGCCTTTGCTTGAGCCTCTTCGCGGGTGGAGCCGTAGGCCAGCACTCCGGGCAGCGGCTCAACTGCCGCAATCCAGCGACCATCCTCTTCCAATTCGAAATCGACCTCAATCTCCATCGCCGCCCTTTGCCAACGCGCTATTTCCGCTTCCAGCGCACGCCGTCCTTCGAGTCTTCGATCACGATGCCCTTTTCGGCCAGCTCGTTGCGAATCTGGTCGGCGCGGGCAAAGTTGCGCTGCCTCTTGGCCAGTGTTCGCTCGGCAACCAGCGCGTCAATGGCCTCATCGGTGAGCGACTGGCGGGCCAGCAATTCGGGCGCCACGTCGGCCAGGCGGCCGGCCTGCGCGGCCCACTCCAGTGCTCGGCGCGTAGGCTCGGCATCGCGGTCCTCGATCACGTCAAAGACCGCGTCGAAGCTGGCCAGCACGGCCAGAATCGCATCCCGGTCGCCCGCATGAAGCTGTCCCTGATCGATGGCCGTGTTGGCGGCGCGGATCAGGTCGAAGATGGGCGCGCGGGCTTCGGCGGTGTTCAGGTCGTTGGCGAGCGCCGCGAGGTAGTCGGCTTGCGCCTTCTCGGCGGCGGCTTGCAGAGCCGGATTCGATCCCTCTGCAAAGCTGCCGCCGATCAGCCGCTGGTGGAAGGTCCGCAGCCGGTCGATGGCGTTGGTGGCTTCGATCAGCCCGTCGAAGGTGAAGTTGAGCTGGTGGCGATAAGGCACCGAGACCAGCGCCAGCCGGATCGCCGAGGCCTTGTAGCCCTTCAGCAGCAGGTCGCGCAGGGTGTAGAAGTTGCCCTCGCTCTTCGACATCTTGCGCCCGTCCACGAGCAGGAAGCGCACGTGCATCCAATGGCGGGCAAAGGGCTTGTGCGTCACGCTTTCGCTCTGCGCAATCTCGTTCTCGTGGTGCGGAAACATCAGGTCTTCGCCGCCGGCGTGCAGGTCGAAGCTGTCGCCCAGGTACTCCATGGCCATGGCCGAGCACTCGATGTGCCAGCCGGGCCGGCCGCGGCCGATGGCCGTATCCCAGGAGGTCTCGCCGGGCTTGGCCGCCTTCCAAAGCGCAAAGTCGCGGGCCGAGTCCTTCTCATACTCGTCCAGATCCACGCGCGCGCCGTCTTCCATGCCGCCGAGGTCCTTCTTGCTCAGCTTGCCGTACTCCGGGAAGGAGGCCAGCCGGAAGTACCAGGAGCCGTCCTCGGTCTGGTAGGCTGCGCCCGCAGCAGCCAGCTTCTGGATCAGCTCGACCATGCGCGGAATGTGCTCGGTGGCGCGCGCCATGATCTCCGGCCGCTCGACGCGGAGAGCGTCCAGATCCTCAAAAAACGCCTGCTCGAAGCGCGCCGAGTACTCGCCGATGGAGATGCCGGCGGCGGCGGCGTTGTGGATGATCTTGTCGTCCACGTCCGTGATGTTCATGACGTGGCGGACCGGGGTTCCGGCGAGCTTGAGGAAGCGGCGCAGAATGTCTATCTGCAGGAAGGTGCGGAAGTTGCCGATGTGGCCGTAGTCGTAGACCGTCGGCCCGCAGGCGTACATGCGCAGAGCCTTCCCGTCCATGGGAACAAGCTCATCGAGTTGTCCGGTGAGGGTGTTGAAGAGGCGGAGAGTCATCGGTCCTGGGTCGAACTGCTTGCTCGAAAAAGCTGCCATGAATCGGCGGGCTACCGGCCCTTCCGATTGTAGCAGTGGAGGATAGAGGCGGAGAACCTGCTAGTTCAGAAAAGCTGCGCACGGTAAGCCGGCGAATCGATCTCGAATTCACAGATCGGGGATTGCCTACTTTCGCGTCTCTGGGGTGCGAAGCTCTTCGGCAAGCCCTACCAGAAGGGAAAAAGCGCGAAGAGCCTTTCGGGATTTGCCGCTCGCTGGTAAGATAAGGAAGTCGTGGGGCTGTAGCTCAGCTGGGAGAGCGCCTCGTTCGCAACGAGGAGGCCAGCGGTTCGATCCCGCTCAGCTCCACCATACAATCTACAATTTGCGATCCCGCCACCGCCGCCGATCCCCTCGAATCGCTCCTGGGCGAATGTATACTTGACAGGAAATCCACTGGCAACAAGCTCGGCCCTGAACCACATGGCGCGCCGAAACCCTCTGCTGCGGGCTTCGTGTCTTCCGTGGACAGGTGAACGCAAGACTGAGCCAGCGTTGCCGGACGAGGTTCATTGAGATGCCCGAGGCCGTCCCCCAGCCGGAAACTCCCATCGCCGCGCCAGTGCCGCTATGCGTCGATCTCGACGGCACGCTGGCCAAGTCGGACACGCTGGTAGATTCCCTGCTGGCGCTGCTGCGCGACCGTCCGATGCTGGCCTTCCAACTTCCCGGGCGTCTTCTTGACGGCAAGGCGGCCTTCAAGGCATTCGTCTCGAAGTCGGTTTCTCTGGATGTGGCTCACCTGCCTTACAACCAAAAGCTGCTCCAGTATCTCCATGAGGAGCATGCGCGGGGCCGCGCAATCTACCTGACCACGGGCGCAGACATGGCGCTGGCCCAGCGCGTTGCCGTCCATCTCGGCGTCTTTGCCGGCGTGCTGGCCTCGGACGGCGCCAACAACCTGACCGGCGGCAGGAAGCTCGAGAGCCTGCGCGCCAATCTGGGTTCCGGACCGTTCGACTATATCGGCAACGACACGCCCGATCTGCCCATGCTTGTGAAGGCGAACGTGGCGATGGTGGCCAACCCGAGCCTGGCCTTGACCATGGAACTGAGCTCTCGCAGGATCCGTCCGGCGCGCCAGTTCAACGAAAGCTCTCCTCTTGGGATCACCCTGATGAAGGCCGTGCGCCTGCAACAGTGGGCCAAGAATGTGCTCATCTTTCTGCCCTTGCTCTTATCCCATGCTTTGAGCGCCGACAAGCTGCTGGCGGCGGTAATTGCTTTCTTTTGCTTCTCGCTCACCGCTTCGGCTGCCTACATCGTCAACGATCTGCTGGATATCGAGGCCGACCGCCATCATCCTCAAAAGGGCCTGCGGCCTTTTGCCTCGGGCGATCTGCCGGCCCTGACCGGGATTGGCCTGGCGGCGATCTTACTGCTGCTCGCAGTCCTGGGAAGCTCGCTCCTTCCGGAAGGCTTCTTCGGCTGGCTGGCGCTCTACCTGGCGGCGACGCTGGCGTACTCCTTCTATCTGAAGCGCTTTGCGGTGGTGGATGTGCTGGTGCTCTCGGGCCTGTATATTCTGCGCCTTCTGGCGGGCGCCGCCGCCACTCAGACGCATATCTCCCACTGGATGGCCGGTTTCTCGATGTTCCTCTTCCTTTCCCTCGCCATCGCAAAGCGGTTTGCGGAGCTGGAGAACCTGCGCGCCAGCGGCTCGACGCCAAGAAACGGCCGCGGCTACCTGCTGGCCGACATGGAGCAACTGCGCAGCTTCGGCGCCGCCAGCGCCTACGCCGCCGTGGTGGTCTTCGCCATTTACATAAGCGGACCCGACGTGGTGAAGCTCTACAGCCAGCCGGGGCTGCTCTGGCTGATTGTGCCGTTGATGATTCTGTGGCCGGCCGGCTGTGGCTGATTGCATCGCGCGGCAAACTCGACGAAGACCCGGTCGTCTTTGCGCTCACGGACCGGATGAGCCTGGCGATCGGAGCGGCGGTAGCGGCCATCGCGCTGTTCGCGATCTAGACCATCCGAGACCTCTCCCTATCTCCGCGCTACGAAAGCTCGGCAATATCCTGCACCCAGGCTTTGACCAGAGGTAACTCTTTGGCATCGACCACGGCAAGGCGGACCAGTTCTTCGTAACACCGGATGAGATTATCCGCGATATTCTCTGGCCCCGCGGCGAGCTTGAGGGCTGTCAGGCGCTCGCCGATGGTGCGGTTGTTCAGGTAGCCCGGCACCTCGTCGGCAAAATCGCGCATCAGGCTGTGCTCGTTCCGATCCTGAATGACGTCGGGACTCGTGTAGAGCACGCTCCACCCGTTCTCCCATGCGATGCGCTGGGCTACAAAGCTCCGCCAGATATCCGTCATGCGGAAAGAGCAATAGGAAGGCAGATAGAGCAGCGGATAGGCCTTCGGGAACCATGCCGTGCTCTGGCTGTTGAACGGGCTCCATGCCCCGGCGGCGAGCGCCACCCTCCGTTCTGGCCGGAAGTGGATTGGAAGCGGAAGCACAAGGCGGTAGATCGCGTCCACGTCGGGATTCCCATCGGCCAGCCCTTGCTGAATGGGACAGTCCGTCTCCAGTTCCGGCAGCGAATCGAAGGCCGGCTGCGGCGCTTGAATCGCATCCAGGGGCAGCCCGCGCGGCCAGACATTCTCCTCGGAAAAGTATCCGTACACATTGGTCCAGCCGCCTCCGGCAAGCGTCGGCGCGCGCTGTTCGGGCTTCCTCTCGGCCCAGAACGCGGGCAGCGGCATGTTGTCGTCGTCGGTCTCAAGCAGCATCCTCGACCGCCCTCGCATGGCCAGCAGATAGCCGATGTTCTTGCGCGCGTAGTGCCGCGTGGGCAGCAGCGAGGCAGTTTTCAGACCCGTCGCCTGCTGCCGCGCCAGGCTATAGAACTCGCAGCCATCGAGCGAGAAATCGGCGGGGCTAGGCACATCGCCTATCAGGTAAAACGCGAACCCGCGCGCCTTCGACTGGCTAGCCAACTCGCGTAATGCCGCATTCGGCGCGGAGATGGAAGTCACCACGACGCTGGCGGGGCCTTCATAAAGAGAATCCATCAAAGTTGCTCCTTGAGGCGCAGCCTAAAGAGGCGCCAAAGCTGCCGGAATGCCTCTGTAACTGCGGAGGAGCCAAGGCGCGGGCTCGCGGCCCGGTAAGTAATCGGCACCTCGACAAAGCGCAGATTCCTGCAATAGGTCTTTATCTCGGTCTGAAAGAAGTGCGCCCTGGATTGAATGCCGCGGTCCAGCACCATGCGCAGCGTCCTGGCTGAAAACAACTCGAAGCCGCTAGTCATATCTGTCTGCCGCGTTCCCAGCAGCAGGTTGGCCAGCACGGTTCCGCCCCAACTGACAAACCGGCGCTTCAAGGAACTGTCCTGGAAGCAGCCCAGCGAGCGGCTCCCAAAGACGCAATCCAATCCCTGCTCCATGGCGTCGAAGAACCGCGGAATATCGCCAGGCTGATGGCTGAATCCGGCGTCGATCTCCAAAATCCAGTCGCTGCCCGGCTGCCAGCGCCTCTTTGAAGCCGCGCAAATAGGCATCTACCACGCAGCGGTTTTCAGGCGCCCACACCACGCGCAGCCGCGGCTCGCCGCTCTCCAACTCGCGCATTCTGTCGAGGCTTTCGTCCTTGGTGACGCGATCGAAGACGGCGAAGAAGGTGACCTTCTGAAAGCCCGGGCAATTCTTCAGCACCTCTTGGCAAAAGGCTGTCGCCTGGTCGCCTTCATTGGCCATGGGACAGACGATGCCGAGATTTACCTTCCTGCGCGAAATCGCCGCCGGATGCGTATTTCCACTCTCAAGTTCAGTTAGTGCTGCCACAAGCCTCTTATCCGTCGGCGCAAGCTTCTTTGCCCTGAAGGTCTTCCAGGGAGGTGTTTCTCGTCCTGGCTTGAACGCCATGGGGCAGGAATCACAAGTTGTCGCGACTGACAATCTACAGCCTACCATGGGCAACGGGCCTTCTTGAGGTTCCGTTTCGAGCAGCCGGGAAGCTCTTTGCGGCAGGAGTCTTGCTGGGGTGCAGGGCCAGCTCCCACTGCCGATCGAGGTTTGTGGGCCGGGTCACATTTTTTCGTATGGTAGGCTGGTGTACTGGTCAGTGCTAAGTTCCCTCTGTTTCATGCGGCGATCTCCGCGGCGCAGTTGTTGGATTGCGAGGCGTTGTTGTGCTCCGTGTAGCGGCGGAGAATAATTCTCAGTTTGTGCGGGAGCGCCGCAGCCTGGAGAAATTCCGGCAGTGTCGCGCGCAGCGCGCAGGCCACGACCAGTTCCGAGGGTGGCATCGCGGGATTCATGGTGCGCAACCAACTGCGGAAAAGGCGCCAGACCTCGGCCATGTGATTCAATGCCAGGTGCTGAAGTAGCCCCTGCGCGACGCAGCCCAACTGCACATGCAAGTGAAATGCATTCATCTTGCGGCAGACGGCGTCGCGGTAAGTTTGGCTTTCTCGGTGCAGATACTGGTCGCCCTGTCCGCGGCGGCGCGGTTTCATGTCGGCCATCCAAAAGTGGTATGCGTAACTTCCTACTACATGCACGGCTTGCCGGAAGCCTAGCTCGATTTTGAAGCGGTAGCCATAGAGCAGGACGATCTCAAGCGGCTCCAGAGTCAGATCGGTGGCCAGCAGGAAGATCGTGCCGCGCATCGGATGACAAACTATGACGAAGCGCACCAGCCGTCCCGCCGGCCGCCACCGGAGATCGATGGCGCGATAGCGCAGCGTAACATTCTGCTCGCCGTAGACGGGGCTTGGAGCGCAGATAAACCGGCTCTCGTCGCGGGCCAGATCCTTGAGCTTCACTTTTTCGCCGTAGAGCCTTGGCCGTCCGCGGCGACGGCGCGCGGGCACCTGCGCAGGCCAGTAGGCCACTGCGTTCGACTTGGCGCGGGTGACGAGTTGATGTCCCTGGCCGAGTAACTTCGTGATCATCTTTCCCGAGGCGTAGTAGGCATCGGCGACCAGCAGCAGTTTGCGATCGACGATGCCAGCCAGAGAAAACAGCAGCAAGGCCAACTTATCGAGCAGGGTGCGCGTGTCCCGGTTGGACCAGATCAACCCCTCGTGAATGCGCGAGACCAGCGGCACGGCGGCGACGTGGCCGCTGGCCCTGGACCAGTAAACTGACGGCCTGAAAGCTATGGCCCATGATGTAGTCCGGCTTTGAGTTACTCGCCGACTGCTGATGGAGCAGCTTGACGGCGGGCATCTTGCGGCCTTCTTTGGGAGCCTTGATGCCATCGGCCAGGCAAACCAGCCGCTCACCCACGGCGACGGGCTGGAAGAGTCGCAAACACAGCCGCGCCCAGCAGGCGGTGAGCGCGTCAAGATCCAGGGCGCGGCTATGAAACAGGTGCAGGAAGCGCCGATAGCCTCGGTTGCCGAAGCCGAAGAGGCGAACCAGGCTGGTGACGCCTGCCCGCTCCGGGCGGCACGAGAGGCCGACCAGGACCAGAATCATCCAGAGGAAGGTAAGGAATCTTCTGCAGGCCGGACGCAGAGCGCGCACGGCATCGAACCAGGCGATCCAGAGGGGCATAATATCGATGCAAGCACGATAGCCGATAGCCGTACAGTGCTATCGGTCACACGACTCGCAAATCGGCATCCTTGGCGTTATGCTTTTAATCAATGACAATCTCCAGGGAAAAGCTCTTGCTCCGGCAAATCGAGAGGGTCAAGGGGCAACTGGCCGCGCTCGGCGAGCTGCGTCCAGGCAGTCTCTCGACCCAGTACAACGTCTGCGGCACCCCCGGATGCCGGTGCAAGGCCACGCCGCCTGAGAAGCACGGCCCCTATTATCAGATAAGTTTTACGCGCAAGGGAAAGAGCAGCTCGAAGTTCGTGCGCAAGGAAGACCTCAACACCGTCCGCCGGGAACTGAAGAACTACGAGGTCATGAAGACGCTCATGGACCGCTGGATCGAGATGGCCACCGAACTATCCAACCTCCGCCTGGCCAACAAGCGATCCTGATTCCAGCAGAGAACTGGGCACTGTCCAGCTGGTGTACACTGCCATTCGTTATTCCAAAGCCTGAGAATATGCCTGTTGAAGAGAACATCTGTACCTTGAGCTATGCCCGCGGCGTGAGCATGCCGCTGCTTGAGCTTACGATTGGCGACCTGCTGCATCGCACCGCGGATCGCTACCCGGACCGCCTGGCGGTGGCCTCGTGCCACCAGGGGCAGCGCCTGACCTGGGCCGAGCTGAGCGCCGAAGCCGATAGAGTCGCGCGGGGGTTATGGTCGCTGGGGATTCGCCGCGGCGACCGGGTGGGGCTATGGTCCACCAACTGCATCGAGTGGATCATGATGCACATGGGCTGCGCGCGGGCCGGCGCGGCGCTGGTGAATGTGAACCCCGCCTACCGCTCCCATGAGTTGCAGTTCACGCTCCAGCGGTCGCGCATGAAGGCGCTCTTCCTTTGGCATAAGGACAAGCACGCCGACTACGAAGAGATTCTTGGCCGCGCGCGCCACGGGCTCGACCTGGAGCTGGAGCACACCATCTACTTCGACACGCCGGAGTGGCCGGCGCTGCTGGACGCCGCCGGCGAGCTGCCCGACGCATGTGGCCGTGGACGACGTGGCCAATATCCAGTACACCAGCGGCACCACGGGCCTGCCCAAGGGCGTGCTGCTCACCCATCACAACATTGTGAACAACGGGCAGTTCCTGGCCCAGGGCTTTCACTACACCGAGCAGGACACGCATCGTTGTGCCGGTGCCGCTCTTCCACTGCTACGGATGCGTCATCGGCACCATGACCGCGGTGAACACCGGCGCGGCAATCATCCTGCCCAACTGGACCTTCGATGCCCGCGCCACGCTGAAAGCAGTGCATGACGAGCGCGCAACCTCGGTCTACGGCGTTCCGGCCATGTATGTGGCGGAATTGGCGCTGCTCCGACTTCGCCAGCTACGACCTGACCAGCCTGCGCACCGGCATGATGAGCGGCGCGCCCTGCCCCGTCGAGCTGATGAAGCGCGTCCTCTACGAGATGCACTGCCGCGAATTGGTTATCGCCTACGGCCAGACCGAGACCTCGCCGGTGGTGACCATGAGCGACGCCGAGGACACCATCGAGATTCGCGTCAAGACCGTAGGCCGGGCCATGCCGCAGACCGAGATTCGCATTGCCTCCATGGTGACCGGCGAGACGCTGCCGGTGGGCGAGCAGGGCGAGGTCTGCGTGCGCGGCTATGCGCTCATGAAGGGCTACGACGGCGACCCGGAGGGCACGGCTGAGGTCATCCGCCCCGACGGCTGGCTGCACACCGGCGACCTGGGCATCATGCACGACGACGGCTGCATCCACCTCACCGGCCGCTCCCGCGACGTGATCATCCGCGGCGGAGAAAACATCTATCCCCGCGAGGTGGAGGAGTTTCTCTACACCCACCCCAAGGTGGACGAGGTGCAGGTCGTCGGCATCCCCAATGCCCGGCTGGGCGAGATTGTGGCCGCATGGGTGCGCCTGCGGCCCGGCGTGGAAGCCACCGAGGACGAGATTCGCGGTTTCTGCCAGGGCCAGATTGCCTACTACAAGATTCCCGAGCACGTTCGCTTTGTCGATAGCTTCCCGGCCACCTTGTCGGCAAGATCCAGAAGTACAAGATTCGCGAGTTCGAGATCGAAGCGCGGGGGTTGCAGTCGGTGGCCAACGCGGCAACCGCGTAATACGGATAACACGGCTACGGCAGAGTTTCCATTTACCAAGTTTCAGAGAATCAAGGCTTCGAGCGCCCAATCTCTTGTCTTCACAGAAACGAAGAATATCCAGGGGAGCGACCATGCACGACCGCATCAAGAGGTTGATGTTGCCAGTTATTTCGAGGATTGGACTTAGACCTGCACTCGATGGAGAATACTATCACACTGCAAATCCAGTGCTGCGGCATTATCTCGAATATAGGCAGCATTTGATTGCATCTTCCTTAAACTCATCTTCTACAGTTAGCGGCGCAGAGCGGCTGTAACTCCTTGATTTTATTAGAGGCGCTGGGCAAATCGGCGAAAACATAGTGTCACGTATTATTCCGATAAATGGGGTATATATAATGCATATCTGGATATTGTTGCGCTATGATGGTGACACGGCGAGGCCAACTTGTTCGTTCGCACGCAAACCAACGGTTCCCGGACTTATCTGCTCATCGTGGATAACGAGTGGGTGGACGGCAAGGTCAAGCAACGCGTTCTGCATCGACTCGGGCGCCTCGATGAGTTGCTCGCCAGCGGCCAGCTCGACGCGCTGGTCCAGTCGCTGGGGCGGTTTTCAGAGAAGCTCGCCGTCCTCGGCGCCCATGCACGCGGGGAGAGCATTGCCACGCGCAGCGCCAGGATCGGGCCCGCCCTGATCTTCGAACGGCTCTGGCAAGCCTGCTCGATCGATAAAGTCCTGAGCGCCTTGCTCGATGGCCGGCGCTTTGAGTTTTCCGTTGAGCGGGCCATCTTCCTCACCGTGTTGCATCGGCTCTTTGCACCTGGAAGCGACCGTGCAGCCGAGAAGTGGAAGGACGACCACGCAATGGAAGGCGTCGCCGATCTGGAGTTACAGCACCTCTACCGGGCCATGGCCTGGCTGGGAGAGGTTCTTCCCCAGGCCGAGCAGGATGGAGCTACGCCTTTCGCTCCCCGCACCAACAAAGATCTCATCGAGGAATCGCTGTTTCAGCGGCGGCGCGACCTGTTCAGCGACCTGGACATCGTGTTCTTCGACACCACGTCGATCTACTTCGAGGGTCAGGGAGGCGAGACCATCGGCCGGCATGGACACTCGAAGGATCATCGTCCCGACCTGAAGCAGATGGTGGTGGGCATGGTGCTGGACCGCAAGGGAAATCCGGTGTGCAGCGAGTTATGGCCGGGCAACACGGCCGACGTGAAGAGCCTGGTTCCCATCGTGGAGCGGTTGCGGAGCCGGTTCGGCATCGCATCGGTTTGCATCGTTGCCGACCGGGGGATGATAAGTGCCGAGACTCTGGCGGAAGTGGAGTTACGCCAGTGGAGTTACATTCTGGGCGTGCGCATGAGAAGCTCGACCGAGGCCAAAGCGGTGGTGGCGCGCGCCGGGCGCTATGCCGAGGTGCATCCCAAGAGCGATGACCGCGACGACCCTTCGCCGTTGAAGGTGAAAGAAGTCTGGGTCGAGGATGCACGCCGCTATGTGGTGTGCCTGAACGAGGATCAAGCCAGCAAGGATCGCCACGACCGCGAAGCCGTGGTGGCCGCACTGCGCGACGCGTTGCGCCAGGGCGATAAGTCGCTGGTGGGTAACAAGCTGGACAGTGCCCAGTTCTCTGCTGGAATCAGGATCGCTTGTTGGCCAGGCGGAGGTTGGATAGTTCGGTGGCCATCTCGATCCAGCGGTCCATGAGCGTCTTCATGACCTCGTAGTTCTTCAGTTCCCGGCGGACGGTGTTGAGGTCTTCCTTGCGCACGAACTTCGAGCTGCTCTTTCCCTTGCGCGTAAAACTTATCTGATAATAGGGGCCGTGCTTCTCAGGCGGCGTGGCCTTGCACCGGCATCCGGGGGTGCCGCAGACGTTGTACTGGGTCGAGAGACTGCCTGGACGCAGATCGCCGAGCGCGGCCAGTTGCCCCTTCACCCTCTCGATTTGCCGGAGCAAGAGCTTTTCCCTGGAGATTGTCATTGATTAAAAGCATAACGCCAAGGATGCCGATTTGCGAGTCGTGTGACCGCTAGCACTGTACGGCTATCGGCTATCGTGCTTGCATCGATATTATGCCCCTCTGGATCGCCTGGTTCGATGCCGTGCGCGCTCTGCGTCCGGCCTGCAGAAGATTCCTTACCTTCCTCTGGACGATTCTGGTCCTGGTCGGCCTCTGCTGCCGCCCGGAGCGGGCAGGCGTCACCAGCCTGGTTCGCCTCTTCGGCTTCGGCAACCGAGGCTATCGGCGCTTCCTGCACCTGTTTCATAGCCGCGCCCTGGATCTTGACGCGCTCACCGCCTGCTGGGCGCGGCTGTGTTTGCGACTCTTCCAGCCCGTCGCCGTGGGTGAGCGGCTGGTTTGCCTGGCCGATGGCATCAAGGCTCCCAAAGAAGGCCGCAAGATGCCCGCCGTCAAACTGCTCCATCAGCAGTCGGCAAGTAACTCAAAGCCGGACTACATCATGGGCCATAGCTTTCAGGCCGTCAGTTTACTGGTCCAGGGGCCGGCCACGTCGCCGCCGTGCCGCTGGTCTCGCGCATTCACGAGGGGTTGATCTGGTCCAACCGGGACACGCGCACCCTGCTCGATAAGTTGGCCTTGCTGCTGTTTTCTCTGGCTGGCATCGTCGATCGCAAACTGCTGCTGGTCGCCGATGCCTACTACGCCTCGGGAAAGATGATCACGAAGTTACTCGGCCAGGGACATCAACTCGTCACCCGCGCCAAGTCGAACGCAGTGGCCTACTGGCCTGCGCAGGTGCCCGCGCGCCGTCGCCGCGGACGGCCAAGGCTCTACGGCGAAAAAGTGAAGCTCAAGGATCTGGCCCGCGACGAGAGCCGGTTTATCTGCGCTCCAAGCCCCGTCTACGGCGAGCAGAATGTTACGCTGCGCTATCGCGCCATCGATCTCCTGTGGCGGCCGGCGGGACGGCTGGTGCGCTTCGTCATAGTTTGTCATCCGATGCGCGGCACGATCTTCCTGCTGGCCACCGATCTGACTCTGGAGCCGCTTGAGATCGTCCTGCTCTATGGCTACCGCTTCAAAATCGAGCTAGGCTTCCGGCAAGCCGTGCATGTAGTAGGAAGTTACGCATACCACTTTTGGATGGCCGACATGAAACCGCGCCGCCGCGGACAGGGCGACCAGTATCTGCACCGAGAAAGCCAAACTTACCGCGACGCCGTCTGCCGCAAGATGAATGCATTTCACTTGCATGTGCAGTTGGGCTGCGTCGCGCAGGGGCTACTTCAGCACCTGGCATTGAATCACATGGCCGAGGTCTGGCGCCTTTTCCGCAGTTGGTTGCGCACCATGAATCCCGCGATGCCACCCTCGGAACTGGTCGTGGCCTGCGCGCTGCGCGCGACACTGCCGGAATTTCTCCAGGCTGCGGCGCTCCCGCACAAACTGAGAATTATTCTCCGCCGCTACACGGAGCACAACAACGCCTCGCAATCCAACAACTGCGCCGCGGAGATCGCCGCATGAGACAGAGGGAACTTAGCA